>NZ_JADYXF010000001.1:0-186127 GCF_015864385.1 Pseudoalteromonas sp. SWXJZ94C | reverse complement strand
CTTTATCACAGAATCGCTCGTGGTACTCCCAGCTATCATTCAATGCATCTGCTAAGGCGGTACTCGGAGTAGTCTCTCCTTGCATCACAAGGGAAATAATAAAATATGTTTTTCCACCGGTGCAATAGTTAACCCACATGTCTGTTGCGCTTTCTTTATCCAACTCCGCTAACGCCGTGCGAAGAACCTCTAAACATTCATCACGAGGTATTCGACGGTGAATTGCTTGAATTAATTCAACAAGTGCATACTCGGCTTCACTGTTTGTGGTAGAGCACTGACGCATTAGTGATACAGGGAACTTCGCTAAACTATCCATCGCATCTTGGTCACGGACAATGGCTGCGCAAAAAAAGGCTTTTTGCCAATCTGCCCCAGATAAAAATCCACCTTCCCACAACATCCCTTTGCCGTTGTAGGTGGCATCTAATATATCGTCAATCACAACGCGCTGCTCTTTTTCAGGCTCTCGACCCAGCCTAAAAATTGCCTCACCGGCTTTTGCAGCTAGCTTTAATGCTTTGATTGATTTTTGCTTGTTTTCTTCGGTTAAGTCAAACGACCACCATTGGCAGATTTTGATTGCACTGCCAAAAAAACTTATTAAATTATCTCTTTTAATGTGCAATTTTTGACTTACTCTGTTATATCTTCTTTCAAAACGTTCGATATCATATTCAAGCGCTGTAGCTTCATAATCACGTATTATGTTTATCATGGTTATTCCTTTAAATTAAATCTGTTTGGTTAAATATTTAGGGTGCTGTGGTAAAACTACAAATAGTCGCCATCAATATAAAACTGCGGAATAAAGTCTGATTGCACGTTTAATTCGTTACCAAGGTCTTTTGCCATGCACGTTAAACCTAGCAAGACAATTGGCATATAAAAATCAGTTTGTTGGTAACCTTTATCTAAGAATCGCTCATGGTACTCCCAGCTATCATTCAATGCATTTGCAAATGCCGTACTCGGAGTGACCTCTCCATCCATCATAAAGGCAAGCACAAAATTTGTTTTTCCGCCAACACCATAGCTTACCCAAGGATCTGTTTTACCCTCTAATTTCAACATGTCTAGCGCTTTGATTAAAGCAGCTACGCCTTCATCATTTTCTACTCGGCGATGAATAGCCTGGATTAATTCAACCAGCGCGTACTCGGCTTCACTGTTTGTGGTAGAGCACTGGCGCATTACAGATACAGGGAACTTCGCTAAACTATCCATCGCTGCTTGGTCACGGACAATTGCCGCACAAAAAAAGGCTTCTTGCCAACTAACGGCATCCAAAAAACCACCTTCCCACAACATACCTTTGCCGTTGTAGGTGGCATCTAATATATCGTCAATCACAATATGCTGCTCTTTTTCAGGCTCTCGCCCCAGCCTAAAAATTGCCTCACCTGCTTTTGCCGCAAGCTTTAGTGCGGTTATGGATTTTTGCTTGTTTTCGTCCGTTAAATCGAACGACCACCATTGGCAGATTGTGATTGCATTGCTTAATAAAGAAACTAAGTTATCTCTACGTACACTCATGAATTTTATATTTTTATTATAAGTACTTTCAAAACGATCAACAATTCTATTTAGCCCCAGGGGCTTATACTCACGTACGATGTTTGTCATGTTTATTCCTTTAAAATTATAAAATATCAAAGCGTTTTACTTTAATAGTCGCGCGTTTTTATAGTATCAAACTTGTTATTCTAAATTAATACTAATGTATCAATTGGAGTTTATTACTATTTAACCTTTAGCTTGTAATTTATCATTCGCGATTTATATTCGTATACCTATTTTGTTAGATTAACTTAGGGTTAGCTCTATTTTTTGTTTTATGTTTAATTAGGCTGATAAGGGCAGAGTTATTTTATTACTTAAATGCATTACTTGTTGCTAATAAACATGCTTTGTATTCAACCTTTGTCTGCTCTTTTTTATACCGATAAACCTTAAACACCCGTCAATTTTGAATATTTAAGGTACAAACCCTGTTATGAACTAGTCTTGAAAGCTGTTTTTTGGTATAACTCCCCCATTAGTAACACATGTCATACCACTTTAAGAGAACATACTATGTCTTACGCACATATCACTGGTTGGGGTAAATGCATTCCACCAGCAAGCATTAGCAACGATGAAATTAGCGAAATAGTAAATACTAACGACGAGTGGATAACCTCGCGTACCGGCATTAAATCTCGTCGAGTGAGCCATGTAAGTACAGCCGAACTTGCCACCGTTGCCGCTAAGCATGCTATTGCATGCGCAGGCGTTGACCCTAAAGATATTGATTTGGTGATATTAGCAACCTGTACACCCTCTACCGTTGTGGCAAATACAGCCTCACAAGTGCAAAAAAACATTGGCGCAACAGGCGCAGCAGCAATGGATGTAAACGCTGCATGTTCGGGTTTTTTATATGCGTTGCAAGCTGCTACGGCACAAATTCAAGCGGGTATGATCAAAAAAGCAGTGGTAATTGCTGCCGAACGCATGACCTGGTACGTAAACTGGGCACGTCGCGATAGCGCTGTTTTATTTGGTGATGGTGCAGGTGCAGTCGTACTTGAAGCTGCAGACACGCCAGCAGGTTTACTTGCAAGTAAAACCGGTTGCGACAGTGAAGATCGCGATATTTTGCACATTACTAACTTTGGTAGCGATTTAAATAAGTATGAGCCAATTGGTCCTTCTGATTTATTGTTTGAAGGTCGTGAAATTTTCAAACGTGCAGTAAAAGGCATGAGCGAAGCGTGCGACGATGTACTTAAACAAGCCGATTTGAGCCTTGATGATATTAATGTACTTGTGCCGCATCAGGCTAACTTACGTATTATTCAGGCTATTCAACATCGTTTAAAAGTACCTGACGAAAAGGTAATGGTTAACATTGGTGAATATGGTAATACCTCTGCGGCAACAATTGCTATTGCGTTATGTGAAGCGGTTGAGCAAGGGTTAATTAAACCGCATTCAAACATTATGTCTGCTGCATTTGGTGCAGGTCTTACGTGGGCTGCAAGTTACATAAAATGGGGCGAACGTGTAACGCCTATTAGTGTAAGTGATGCAGCGTTACCCTCGTGTGATAAAACAGGTTTAGAGCTTGTTGCACCAGCGGTTAAAGCATGTAAAGAAGCAGAGCCAAGCTAAGCTTAATAATTTATAAGCACAAATAAAACGCACTTAATAAGTGCGTTTTTGCTTTTAGGGAATTGAATTTGAAACTTTTAGGTATTCATCACACTGCTATTATTTGCAGTAACTATGCACGTTCTAAACATTTTTATAGCAATGTACTTAAACTTAACGTTATTAATGAGCATTTTAGGGCAGAACGTAATTCTTATAAATTAGATTTAGTTATGCCCGATGGCAGCCAAATTGAGTTGTTTTCGTTTGATGATGCACCAGCAAGACCAAGCTATCCTGAAGCCCAAGGATTAAGGCATTTAGCGTTTAAAGTAGCTAATATACAGAGTGCAAAAGCATATTTAGAGTCGTGTAATGTAAACGTTGAGGATATTAGGGTAGATGAAATAACCGGAAAAAAGTTTACCTTTTTTGCCGATCCAGACAATTTACCACTTGAGCTATACGAGGTTTAAAGTTCATAAGCTCAAGTGTTTGCTATTGATTAAAAAACTTACTTATTAAAACGATTTTGTAGGTAAGTAAACACTGCACGAATACCTAATGCTTCGCCGCCTGTTGGGCGACCAGGTAAAGCACGTAAGTTCCATGCCATTACATCAAAATGTACCCATGGTGTTGTTGGTTCAACAAATTCTTTTAAGTAAAGCGCCGCAGTAATAGCACCACCAAACGGTGTGCTTGCACAGTTTGCCATATCGGCTACATCACTTTTTAATAAGCTTTTGTATTGCTCAAACAACGGAAGTTGCCAAACAGGGTCGTGTACACTTAAACCTGAATCAATAATACCGTTCGCTACGTCGCGCTCTGTTGAGAAAAAGCCCGGAAGTTCAGTGCCTAGCGCAACACGACATGCACCCGTAAGGGTCGCAAAATCAATAATAAGTTCAGGATTATCGTTTTGTGCTTCACTTAGCGCATCACATAATACTAAACGGCCTTCCGCGTCGGTATTATCAATTTCGACCATAATCCCTTTGCGTGTTTTAATTACATCACCTGGGCGAAATGCATTACGCGATACGGCGTTTTCAACTGCAGGTACAAGCACGCGTAATCTAATTGGCAAATTAGCTGCCATAATAAGTTGTGCTAGTGCAATAACATGCGCGGCGCCGCCCATGTCTTTTTTCATGTTACGCATACCAGAGCTTGGTTTTAAATCAAGTCCGCCTGAGTCAAAACATACGCCCTTGCCTACTAGCGTAATTAATGGAGCGTCTGCTGCGCCCCATTTTAAATCAAGTAAACGTGGTTTGTTTTCACTTGCACGACCTACCATATGAATAGTGGGGTAGTTTTGCTCTAGTAACTCATCACCAATCCACTGCGAAAATTCACCGTTGTAAGTTGCCGCTAAATCTTCCATCACTTGTGATAAGTGTTGCGGCATCATATCAACCGCAGGCGTGTTAACTAAATCACGCGCAAGTGTAATTGCATCTGCTTGTTGGCTAATGCGTTCAAACAACGCTTTATCGCTAATTGCTAATTGCGCTTTTGCTGTTGGCTTTTCTTTGTATTCACTAAACTCGTAACCACCAAGCACAAACCCTAGCGCAACTTGCTCTACAAAAGCGCTGTCGCCTTGAATTTGATAACTACCATCCGGAAGTGTATTTGCTAAATTACCTGCTGCCCAAAAATCATCGCTACTTTGCATTAAGCAAAATACTTGGCTTAGCTCACCTGTTGTAGCATCCGGAATTAGCGCTAATCCTTGCTTTTCAAAGCCTGTGTTGTTTAACCAGTTTTGTATAAATGCAGGTTGCTGAGTTTGCCAGTCGGATAATTCGTTTTTTAAAATAAATGATAAAGGAATACCAGAAGAAGTATGACGAAGTAATGCACTCATTAAATAGCTCGTATAATATAAAAATGGTACCTAGGAGCATATCAATAAGCACACTTAAAAGGTATCGCTAATTTAGAGAGATTTTAGGTTACTTTTGCAGCGGTTTTTTGTGAGTTTGCTTTTGATTTTCTTGCGCTATTTCTTTATCAATGTCTTTAATTGACTTATTCATGCTAAACGAGCTTGGCAGCACGTCAACCCCAGCTAAACGCCCTAATTTAACAACTAAGGGTATGGTAAGCGGAGCAAAGGGTAAAACTGCAAATACGCCTAGTCCTAATCCTTTTAAAATATCAACAAACTGCTCGTTTGCTCTTTTTAGCTCTGCCTTATTAGTTTGCCCTTGCGTGTAGCGTCTATAAATAGACAGCATTTCTATGGTTTCTTTTTTTTCTTGCGCTAGGGCAATTTTAAGCGCCACCATAGCACGACGAAAACGCAGCTGTTGGCGCTTTTTACTAATTTTAACGACCCGCCATGGTGCACGGTGAATAACTTTATATAATTGCATAACTTGCATTTTCACACACAGAGCTTAGTTAACAAAGAATAATTTACTTGCTAGTGCAGTTACTTTACTCTTTGCACCAATTTAGTACTTATAAACGATTTAACATGCAACCAACACCAAACGCTATAATAACTAAACCAGAGCGCCCTAACTCTGATGAATGTTGTGGCGGAGGTAGCTGCTCACCCTGTGTATGGGACGAATACAAACAAAAATTAGCGTTATGGAAAACAACACAACTACCCTCTAAAACACTCAATGAAAATACAAAATAGCAACATTTAAAACCTAATTTTTGCATTAAATGACCTCCCTGCATTCATTTTGCACTTATTTTGTTCAATTATGCCAAGCCAACGCACCATTGTTGCACTTTTGTTTCACTTACACCTTTTTGTTACCAAATAGTTAATTAACGATTGCTCTCCTTGTTTTTTATGTATAGGCTGTAAATAGGAACTCACAAAAAGTAAGCTTAATTGATTAGGCATTTTGAAGAAGCAACAATTATTTTTTCAATACTTACGTGAAAAGTTTACTAAATTTAAAATAAGCGATATGTAAATATAACGTCGCAACATAAAAATTATTCTAACTGGGGAAAATTAGGATGAAACTTAAAAATAGAGCGCTAAATCAAGCAATTAAATTTGCTTTAGCTACAACCACTGTAGGGTTGTTTATTTCAGGTTCTGCTATTGCAGCAGATGAGCAAGCACAAGTTAAAGTTAATAAAAACTTAGAAAAAATTGCCGTAGTAGGCACGCGTTCGGCTCCTCGTTCAATTGGTGATTCACCGGTTCCTATTGATATTATTGGCGGCGAAGAATTAGAACGCTCGGGCAACACCGACATGCTTGAGCTATTAAAAGGTGCGGTTCCTTCGTTTAACGTTCACCAAAACCCTATTAGCGATGCGGCTTCTCTTGTTCGCCCAGCTAACTTACGTGGTTTACCATCAGACAGCACATTGGTTCTTTTAAACGGCAAACGTCGTCACCGTGCATCTGTAATCGCATTTTTAGGCGGTGGTATTAACGATGGTGCACAGGGCTCTGACATTTCGGTTATTCCTAGTATTGCTATTAAACAAGTAGAAGTACTTCGTGATGGTGCTGCTGCACAATACGGTTCTGATGCGATTGCGGGTGTAATGAACTTTCAATTAAAAGACGCATCTGAAGGCGGTAAATTAGAAGTTCGCCACGGCCAATTTTACGAAGGTGACGGCGACACGACACAAGTTTCGGGTAACGTGGGTTTACCATTTACCGACAATGGTTTTGCTAACTTAAGTTTTCAATATAAAACAGCCGATGCAACAAGCCGCTCAGTTCAACGTCAAGATGCTGCAGACTTAATTACTGCGGGTGTACCTGATGTATCTTCGCTTGCACAAGTTTGGGGCGCGCCAGAAGTAGATGACGACATTACTATTTTTGGTAATGTAGGCTTGGAGCTAACAAACGATTCTGAATTTTACATGTTTGGTAACTATTCTGAACGTGATGTACGTGGTGGCTTTTACTACCGTAACCCGCAAACCCGTTCAGGTGTTTACTCAAACGATGGCGGCGAAACGTTGCTAGTAGCAGATTTAACACCAGACATGAGTGCTAACTGCCCTACTATTGCAATTGATGCCAATGTGTTAGACAACCCAGACTATATTAGCGGTGTTGCTAACAACCCTGATTGTTTTGCATTTAACGAAGTATTACCGGGTGGCTTTACACCTAACTTTGGTGGCAACATAACTGATACCTCTTTAACAATCGGTACTAAGGGTATGTTCACCGATGGCTTTATGAAAGATGTTTATTATGATTTAAGCGGAAGTGTTGGTTTAAATGAATCTCGTTACTTCATTTACAATACTGTTAATGCTTCTTTAGGTCTTGATACACCGAGAGACTTTAGCCCTGGTAAATACAGCCAATTAGAAAAAAACTTTAATTTAGACCTTTCAAAAGGCATTGATTTTGGTTTAGCGTATGATGTAAATGTAGCCGGTGGCTTAGAGTGGCACGAAGAAACCTTTACTATTACCGCAGGAGACGAGGAGTCTTACACAGCGGGCCCACTAACTGATCAAGGCTTTGGTATTGGCTCAAATGGTTTTCCTGGATTTAAACCATCACAAGCAGGTGAGTTTTCTCGTCGTAACTATGCCGCTTACGTAGACATTGAAGCCCCGTTTACTGAAGACTTTTTAGTTGGCTTAGCACTTCGTTTTGAAGACTACGATAGCTTTGGTACCACAACTAACTACAAAGTAATGGCGCAATACCATTTAACAGAAGATTTAAATATTCGTGGCTCTGTAAGCAGCGGTTTCCGTGCTCCTACAGTTGGTCAAGCTAATGTAAGTAACGTACAAACAAGCCTAGACAGCGGCGTACTACAAGATTCGGCACTGCTTCCGCCAACTAACCCAATTGCAATTCAGTTAGGTGGTACAGAGCTTGAACCTGAAGAATCACAAAGCTTTACACTCGGTGCTGTATACACAATCGGCGAGTTATTCTTAACACTTGATTACTACAATATTCAAGTAGATGACCGTATTAGCCAATCAGATAAAATTAACTTAAGCCAAGCTGATAAAGATACCCTTACTGCTGCAGGAGTACCTAATGTACAGGGTCTTGCACAGGTAAGCTTTTTCACTAACGACTTTGATACAACAACACAAGGTATTGATTTAGTTGCAAACTATACAGCTGAACTAATGGGCGGAAGCTCAACATTTAGCCTTGCATATAACTGGAATGACACTGAAGTAACTCAATTTAGTGAAATTACAGGTGCATTTAAAGTTAAGCGCTTAGAAGAAGATTTACCTAATCACCGTGCTACTTTTACACTGTCTCAACAGTGGGAAGATATTTCGGCATTTACTCGCTTAAACTACTACGGTGAATACCAAGGTGTTCACGTTGACTACGATGCAACCGCTAAAACAGCAGATGCTGCTGTAACAGTTGATGCAGAGGTTACGTACTTCTTAAATGAATCTGTTAGCTTCTCAGTTGGTGCTCAAAACATATTTGACCAAGATGCAGAAAAACTTGATTTTGCAGATACTGCTGGTGTGCCAAACAATAACTGGGGTGGACAATTCTACGAAACATCTCCGTTTGGTATTAATGGTGGTTTTTACTACGCTAAAGCAACGTATACTTTTTAAACTTTTTTCATGATACCCCAAGGCGAAATGTTAAAGACATTTCGCCTTTTTAGTTTTATAGTTAATAAAAAACAATAATGTACAATACCAATTGCATTGAATAAGTGTTCTATTATAGCGCTCAGAAAATAGCGTAATAACAAGGCGGAAACTATGATATATAGTTGCTCTATATGAATAACTTTTAACGCAGTGAGTACGCTATTTAATGCGATAGAATGATTATTTTTTTAATAAAATTGGTATAAATATGTTACTCACTAAAGCCAACCAACTACTTGACCAAAACAAACTCAAAGAAGCAGAGTTTCATTATAAAACACTCTTAAAAAGTAGCCCTGAAAATGGCGATGCACTATTTGGTTTAGGTAGAATTGCACTAAGGCTAGAGCGCTTTGATGCTGCTGTTTATTTACTGCAAAAAGCATGCGAACAATTACCTAAAATGCTTGAGCCATTGCATGCATTAGCTGATGCGTTTAACGGCGTAAACTCCCCTAAAGACGCACTTACTGTACTTGAGTATGCAAAAAGCCTAGCCATTAATAACCCCGAGCCTCACTACTACTTAGCGCAGCATTATTTAACATACGGCGATTTAAACAAAGCACACACTACATTTGCACATGCGCTGAGCATGGGGCTTTACCCCGTTACGGCTTATATTTTATTTGAATTAGTTCAATTAGGGCGTTTTAATAAAGAACATAACTACGTAAGTAACTTGCACCACTTTTTAACTCAAACAAATAATCTACGATTAAAAATGGTGTGTTATTACGCTTTAGCAAAGAGTTATGATGCGCTTGAGGATACTGATCAAGCATTTAACTATTTTGTATTAGCAAATAAGCTACAAAGAAAGCTGAGTGACTTTAATACCGATGATTTAGCTATTTTTTACGATGAAATAATTAAATGTAATAGCAATATACTTATTAGCTCTGCCGACAAACAATTTACAGGTAATGTAACCCCTGTTTTTATAGTTGGTATGCCTAGAAGTGGTTCTACATTACTTGAACAAATGCTCGCTAATCACAGTCAATTTAGCAGCATAGGTGAAAGCACGAGTATAAGTAACAATGTGGCTGCTTTTTTAGAGCAAAAAACGGGCTTTGCGTATCCACAATGCTTAAACCATTTAACACATGAACTCGTTGTTCAAGCCCGCGAAATTTACATAACCACGTTAAAAACCGCTACGCCTATTAAACCGTTTATTATTAATAAACTGCCAAGTAATTATCAGTCTATTGGGCTTATACATATATTATTTCCGAATGCGAAGTTTATAAATTTGACCCGCGACTTTAACGCTACAGCGTTTTCTGTTTTTAGTAATTACTTTGCTGAAAACGAACCTTACTTTTGCTCACTTGTTGAATTTAAGCAATATCATGCTTTATATGAAAAGCTCATGATTCACTGGCAAACAATACCAGCACTGTCTATTTACAACATAAACTACGAAGAATTAGTAACGAACCCAGTAGAGCAACTTACATCACTCCTGCAATTTTTAGGCTGTAACTTTGAAGAAAGCTCATTAGCATTTTATAAACGTAACGCCCCCGTAAATACATTAAGTAAACACGCTATTCGCAAACCAATAAACAACACCGCTATTGTAAAATGGGAGCGCTATAAAACGCCTTTACTAAAATTATTTGATGAAAGCTAAATGGCAGGATGGTCGTTAAACCAATTAAGTAAATCTTTAAATTGATCATCCCGCGCACTTGGATGGGTAAGCATATTAATATGATCGTAATCAAAACTATGCCCGTGTTTACGACCATAAATTCGCATTTGTTGTATTCCGGGTCCTGATTCATCCATAAATTTTTGTATATCGATTGGTTGCGCTAACGCTTTATCTTTTACTGCGGCTATATGTAACGTAGGTGGTAAATGCATGTTTTTGAGTGCTTGTGCATAATTAAAGCCGTCATCTGAGTCTACCCATGGACTTTTTTTAGCCCACTGCATACTTTGAAAATGCGATTTTTTGGTTTCATTATCACTCCCCCACTTTAAACGTTTTGCGGGTAAATAACCGTGTTTTTTAGCAAGTAAAGGCGCCATAAAATACCAAATCAAATTGGCTTGCACTAACTTTTTAGGATGATTATTAAACAATGAACGCTTGGTACCAAAATATGCACACGCTTTTACATCGTTAATATAATGAGGGAACCGAGCAAACGCGCTGTTCATAAGTACACCGCCCCACGAATGCGCTACCCAATAGTCAGGCTTTTTACCTTCGAGTAATTCTATTTGATTAATAAAAGCGGGAATATCTTCTAAAATAGATTCGGTTTGTCCATATTGTGATTCACTTGAAATAACAGGTTTGCTATCACCTCGGCCGCGTAAGTCAGCAACGTAACAACGATAACCGTGTTCAGCTAAAAAAGGCGCTAACCCTTTATTGCTGTGGGTATAAAAAATTTTACCGTTTTCAATCGCCCCATGCATAAAAAAAACAACAGGACCTTGTTTATTATCATCAGCTATACGGCGTAAATGAAGAGTTTGCTGAGGATTTAAATCAATTATTATTGACTGCTGAGAAATGCCCACGGTGATTCCTTTTTATTATTATAAACTCATCCTACCAGTAATTTTAGATATACCAAAGGAAATGTCTGCACTTTACCCACCCGCATTTGTTACACTTACGCCATTGTATCTGTTGTTAAAATGAAACCATGAAAGAAAATACTACACGCTCAAAGTTACACCCAAGAAACCAGCATAAAAATGGTTACGATTTCAATCTACTAACAACAGAACACCCTGCTCTGCTGCCTTTTATGATTACAACCCCTGCGGGAACACAAAGCATTGATTTTAGCGATAACAAAGCTGTAAGAACACTCAATCAGGCTCTTTTAAAAGCCCATTACAATGTGGACTTTTGGGATATTCCTGAGCACAACTTATGCCCTCCAATTCCTGGAAGAGTAGATTACATACACTATTTAGCTGATTTGTTGAGCGACGATAATCAACAAAATATTCCTCTTGGTAAGCAAATTAAAGTATTGGATATAGGCACTGGCGCTAACTTAGTATATCCGCTTACAGGAATGCATGAATATAAATGGCATTTTACGGGTACCGATATTGATGCTGCATCAATAAAAATAGCGAAACAAATTGCGCAATTTAATGGTTTAAAAATAACCTTAAAACACCAAAAAAATGCTGCATCTATTTTTAACGGCATTGTAAATCAAAAAGAGTTATATCATTTAACTTTATGTAACCCTCCGTTTCATGCAAGCGCTGAAGAAGCATCTAAAGGCAGCGAACGAAAGTGGAAAAACTTAGGTAAAGCCCCGAGTAACGCCCTTAATTTTGGCGGTCATAATAATGAGTTATGGTGTGATGGCGGTGAAGTTAAATTTATCTCTAATATGATTAAAGAAAGCGAAAACTTTGCTGAGCAAGTTATGTGGTTTACTTCTTTGGTGTCTAAAAAAGATAACATTGCAGCACTAGAAGAGGTATTAAAAGCTCACCCAATAGCACAATATAAAATAGTTGATATGGCACAAGGTCAAAAAATTAGCCGCTTTATTGCATGGAGCTATTTTGATAAAGACACTCGCGAACAAATTTGTAGCGAGCTGGCTTAAGTTATAAAAAGGATAAGGCAATCATGATAGATTTTCGATCTGATACAGTAACAAAACCCTCTAAAAAAATGCGCGATATTATGCACAACGCACCTGTTGGTGACGATGTATATGGCGATGATGAAAGCGTTAACCAGCTAGAAGCTTATGCGTGTGAGCGTTTTAATTTTGAAGCCGCACTTTATTGCAGCTCAGGTACACAAGCGAACTTACTTGCGTTAATGGCGCATTGTGAACGAGGTGACGAATACATTTGTGGCCAAAATGCCCATAACTATAAGTTTGAGGGTGGCGGCGCAGCCGTTTTAGGCTCTGTTCAACCACAACCTATCGAAAATGAAGCAGACGGTAGCATCCCCTTCAGTAAAATAGCTGCAGCGATAAAACCAGACGATTGCCATTTTGCTAAAACCCGATTGCTTAGTTTAGAAAATACGATTGGCGGCAAAGTACTCCCTCTTGAATACTTAGCCCAAGCACGCAATTTTGTTAATACACATAATTTAGCACTGCACTTAGATGGCGCACGTGCATTTAATGCTGCTGTTGAGTTAAAGGTTGATATAACTGACATTACAAAACACTTTGATTCAGTTTCTATTTGTTTATCTAAAGGCTTAGGTGCACCCGTTGGCTCTTTATTATTAGGCTCACAAACCCTTATTGATAAAGCAAGACGCTGGAGAAAAGTACTTGGCGGCGGTATGCGTCAAGCTGGAATGCTTGCAGCTGCTGGGCAGTACGCACTTGAGCATAATGTAAATCGCTTGAGTGATGATCATGCAAATGCGCGATATCTTGCTCAAAAATTAAGTGCGCTAAGTGGTTTTACTGTTGATATGAGTAATACAACTAATATGGTTTACACAACTTTTGAAAGTAGCATAAACATAGAAGGGATTGCTGAAGCACTTAAAAGCCAAGGAATATTATTTAGCCCAAGTAAACAACTCAGGCTAGTAACGCACTTAGATATTACGCGCGAAAATATTGATACATTTATAAATGCTTTATCGACCCATATTTAAAGCGGCTTTATAATGTTTGCGGCATACCGAAACATATCGGTCATTGCCGCCAATTTCTACTTGGTTACCATCGGCTATTGCTTCACCGTTTTCATCTGTACGCAGTACGTGGTTAGCTTTACGGCCACAATGGCATACCGTTTTAAGCTCAACTAACTTATCAGCCCATGCAAGTAAGTATTGCGATCCTACAAATAACTCGCCTCTAAAGTCGTTACGCAAGCCATAACATAATACCGGTATACCTAATTCATCAACCACGTCGGTTAATTGCATTACTTGTTCTTTTGATAAAAATTGGCATTCATCAACTAACACGCAATGGCGTTTTTTATCACTGTTAAGCGATTGAATAAGATCAAAAACATCTTTACTAGCATCAAATACGTGCGCGTCAGCTTGTAAGCCTATACGAGACGATACTTTACCCACGCCTTGTCTGTCATCAATGGCTGCGGTAAGGATAACAGGTTCCATTCCACGTTCTTTATAATTAAATGCTGATTGTAATAACGTAGTTGATTTACCCGCATTCATTGCAGAGTAGTAAAAGTATAATTGAGCCATTGGGGTGCCATTTAATAAAAAGTGCGCTAATGCTACCCTAATATTAAATTAATACCAATTTGCATAGTTAATTTGCCAATAATATTTATTTATTAAACACTAAGGCGCGTTGAACTTTGGGTTATTCCTAGGACGATTGATTCTTTGTTTTATACATTAATCTAGATAAGGGGCATAAGCAGGACGCGGAAGCTTTGCTCGGTTTTTACTTATTCCTACATGGTTCTAAGGCCGTAGAGTAACCCAGAAGCAGTTATCAAGCCCACTAGATTACAAACCTTGCGTCGTGATTAAATCGCCCCTAGATTGAACAAATTTCAATCCACAAAGGTCACACTCTTTAGTGGCGAGTGATGAATTTACATTAATCCTTCGTGCTCCAATAACCAACGTTTTCTATCAAGTCCACCCGCATAACCCGTTAACTTTGCATTTGCACCAATGATTCTATGGCACGGTACAATTATGCTAATCGGGTTTTTACCGTTAGCAGCACCGACTGCTCTTACTGCTTTTGGGTTATTTAAAGCATTAGCAATATAACCATATGTTTGAGATTGACCAAAAGGCACCGTTAGCAATGCTTCCCACACACTTTGTTGAAATGGCGTACCTTTGGTATCAAGTGGTACGTTAAAAGTGGTTCGTTCTTTATTAAAATACTCGTTTAATTGCG
Organism: Pseudoalteromonas sp. SWXJZ94C; assembly: GCF_015864385.1. Classification (NCBI taxonomy): domain Bacteria; kingdom Pseudomonadati; phylum Pseudomonadota; class Gammaproteobacteria; order Alteromonadales; family Pseudoalteromonadaceae; genus Pseudoalteromonas; species Pseudoalteromonas sp. SWXJZ94C. The sequence continues at coordinate 171,491 of NZ_JADYXF010000001.1, read as the reverse complement.
CAGCACAGATAAGTATTGCTTTGTTAGTAACCTTACTGAAAGGAGTATTTGTATGCTCGGTTGGTGGATAAAATCCAACGTAACTTACGCCTATGTCACTAGCCTGAATAATTATATCGTCTATTGGGCTTGGTATTTTTGTTTGAATTATCATTACAATTGCTGCCAAAGTTGAAACGTTAAATAAGAGCGAAAAGGTGCACAGTTAACTGCATCAAAAGGAGTGGCAGCCGCCTGTGCTTTTTTAATCCCTAAGTCACCATCTAGTAAAATATCTGGCTGACTTTGGCCTCGCAGTTTAGCGTAATTTACGGTCCAAGGACCAATTCCTTTTAAGCTTAGCCATTCGTCTAAATCATCTGTATTAGGATTTAAACTACAATATTGAGCAAGGTTATGCAGTGCATTTTTACGTGCTTGTGGCATTTTAAAAAAACCAAAATCACTATTAGCAACTATCTCTGCCTCCGGAAAATAAATAGCGTTATCATGCTGCTCACCAAGCACATCTACAAGTTTGGTAACTAAATTATGAGCGGCTGTAACACTGACTTGCTGACCCAGCACGGCTCTAATTCCTGCTTCAAAACTTGACCAAATACCAGGTAACCTTAAACCTTCTGTTACATTAAAAGCACCATTTATATTATGTTTAATGTGCGTTTCAATTAAATTAATGTCTGCATCTAAATCAAGCACGCGCCGTATATTATTAATAATAGGCTGTAAGTAAAGCGTATTACTTATGCTTATCTCAACACTAAAATGATTTTTATCTCTTATAAATTTTGCATTAAAATAACCCTTGCAGTTTTTGTCTGAAAACGTGCGCCCGTAACTTGTATCACTTATCCACTCCATGGGCTTAATAAGTCGCTTAGCTAAAAATCCTTGCAAGGCAGCCCAATTATAAGGGGGTCTAAATGGCAAAATTAGTGTGATTGTAGAAGTTGGTGTTTTATCACTATTACGTATTTTTGAGGGTGCTATATTTAACTGCTGTAAAAATGCATCATTAAAACGCCGAATGCTTTTAAAGCCAGCTGCAAACGCTATTTCGGTAAGGGGTAAGTTTGTTTCTTGTAGTAGCTTTTTTGCAAAATGACATTGATTGAATAACCTGTATTGCGTGATCGACACGCCAAAAAACTGCTTAAATAAACGCCTTAAGTAACGGCTGCTTATACCTAATCTTGAAGCTAAATTTTCGCAGTCGTGTTCATCATTTTGATCTATTAACTGTTTTGCTCTAAGTGCAGTAGTTTTTGTCCCCTGCCATGCTGCACTGCCTGGGGCACTATCGGGCCGGCAACGAATGCAAGGTCTAAAGCCATCTTGCGCCGCGTTATGAGCAAATTGATAATAAGCAACGTTTTTTTCGTGAGCCGTTGGTGCTGGGCAAATAGGCCTGCAATAAATGCCGGTACTTTTTACCGCTACGTAAAAAAGCCCGTCAAAGCGAGGATCGCGACTCTGACGTGCTTTTTGCCAATGTGAAGTGTCCATAAACGGCTCTATAAGTTAACCTAATAAAGCCTAGCTTATACAAATAAACTCACATTACTAGCCATATTCGGAACTCAACTTACCGCAGCTAGGTAGCGTTTTTCAACTTCAGTCCAATTAATTACATTATAAAAAGCAGCAATATATTCAGGGCGTTTATTTTGATACTTCAAATAATAAGCATGTTCCCATACATCGAGCCCCAAAATAGGTGTATTACCTTGCATTAATGGGCAATCTTGATTTGCGCTGTTTTCTACAACCAATTTTTTATTTGGCGTTACACAAAGCCACGCCCAACCACTGCCAAATTGACTTAAAGCCGCTGTAGTAAATTTATCTTTAAATTCACTAAAACCACCCAACTCCTCATTTATAACGTCGCCAAGAATACCACTTGGTTCTCCACCACCTTGCGGGCTCATAACCTGCCAAAATAAACTGTGATTAAAATGCCCACCTGCATGTTCTTGCACTGCTTTTTGCAAATCACTTGGTAGCTCATTTATTCCCTTAAGTAACTCTTCAGCATTTTCGTTTGCATACACCGTGTCAGCTAAAGCTGCATTGGCTTTATTAATATACGTTTGATGATGCAAAGTATGATGAATATGCATTGTTTTACTATCAATATGAGGTTCTAGTGCATCGTATTCATAATCTAGTTTAGGTAAAGTAAACGTCATAAATAGTCCTTTTTAGTGCAATTGTTTGTTTGAAGGTGTGTTTGAGCTTAAACAAAAATTAACTTGCTCAATCAGTTCTGGAAAAGAAGGATACCGGCGTGCAAATGCGACAAGTTCAGCAGATGTTTTGAGGTAATGATGCCTACTCGCTTTTTGAACTTCATAATGAGTATGATTAATAAGCGGAGATAACGACAAATGCGCTTCACATAACCATTTACAGGCATTTTCGGGCTGTTGCATTGCAATATAGGTATCGGCTAAATTATGAGATGCAACAACCAGTGCTGGTAAGCAATGTTCTATAGCGTAAATAACATTGTTATTTATTTGGGCACATAAAAACTGTTGTAATAAACGATTTGCGAGAGTTTTAGCTAAAAAATATTTATCACGCGCTTCAAGTAAAGCGCCCTGCTCAAAAGCGTAATTGCCCTGCATTATATTTGATTGCCAAGGACTTAATGCTTGCTCAAGATAAAGTAAATCTGGGTGGGTTTGTTTTTGACCTGAGATCATAAAATCATCTGCGCGTTTATCTAATGTGCTATTAACTTACACACCAACAAACGCAAATGCAAATGATTTTCATTATCTATTTGGCAAAATCTATTAACTCTTGTCCTGTTAATCTATAAATAATCCACTCTGTTTGTGGCTTAGCACCAATGCTATCGTAAAAATCAATTGCGGGTTTATTCCAATCAAGTACAACCCACTCAAATCGACCGCAATTGTTTTTTAGTGCTGTATTAGCTAAATGCTTCATTATTGCTTTGCCAGCCCCTTTACCACGGCTATCAGGGCTCACATATAAGTCTTCTAAGTACAGACCATTTTTTCCGAGCCAAGTAGAGTAGTTATAAAAATAAACTGCAAAACCAATTGCCTCATCACCATCTAAGCACAAAATACTATGCGCAGTTGCACCTTCACAAAATAATGTATCTAAAATAGCTTGCTCGTTAGTTTTAACTGCATCGGGTTCTTTTTCGTAAATTGCCAGTTCGTTGATAAAATGCAAAATTGTTTTTGCATCACTTGGCTTTGCATCACGAATTTCAATTACTTTGCTCATTTAATTTTCCCTAAATGTACTGATCTAATTTATCTTTTAAAGTATCTAGTTGAATTGGTTTACTTAAGTAGTCATCCATTCCTGCATCAAAACAGCGTTGTTTATCCGATTCCATAGCATTAGCTGTTAACGCAATTATTTTAATATCTTTATGCTTATCACCGGCATCACCATTTCTAATAGCGGTTGTTGCATCAAAACCATCCATTACTGGCATTTGGCAATCCATTAATACAATTTTGAAATAACCACGCTCGTGTTCACCTAAAATATCGACTGCTCGCTGACCGTTTTCTGCAAGTGTAATGTCGCAGTTTAGCTTTTTAAGCATTAGGGTAGACACTTGTTGGTTAATAAGATTATCTTCAACTAGTAATATATGTGCTGTTTCTGCTGGTTTTTCTTTTCGCAAAGACGAAATATAGCCAGAAGTTACCAATGGCAATACATCATTGTGTTTATTATTAGTAATAACAGAAAGTGCAGAAATCATATCAGCAGTTGTTACTGGCTTAGGAAAATAAGCCTGAAATCCTGCATCTGAATAACGCTGAGCCCCTTCCATTCCCGCTATACTGGTCATCATTACCAGTGGCATATTTTTATAATCACTATGTGCTTTTAGTTCTTTGCAAAGCATAATGCCATCCATACCAGGCATTTGCATATCAAGTACTGCAATATCATACATTCCTTGTTTATTAGTAATGCGTTTTTCACACATTGCCAATGCTTTGTAAGCATCGCTGGCAAGCGCTACCTCTGCGCCCCAATTTTCTAACTGTTGAGATATAACAATACGATTTGTTTCGTTGTCATCAACAACTAATACTGATAAACCTTTTATATCGAGCTTTTGAATATAACGCTCTTTTTGATCGCCTTGAGTTACCAATATGGTCGCCGTAAATTCGCTTCCTTTACCAGCTTCGCTTGTAAGAGAAATAGAGCCACTCATCAGCTCGCATAATTGCTTACATATAGCTAAACCAAGCCCTGTACCGCCATACTCACGGGTTGTTGAAGCATCACCCTGCGAAAAAGGTGTAAATAGTTGCTGTTGTTTTTTATCATTGATCCCGATACCAGAATCTTTTACTTTTATTTTAAACGCTAAGCCTTGCTCTACTTTATCTACTTGAGCACTAATAACGACTTCACCTTCATTTGTAAATTTAACCGCATTACTTAATAAATTTGTAAGAACTTGCCTAATTCGACCAGGATCGCCACATAGTTGTGCAGGTTCGAGATGAACTAAATCAAGAATAATTTCAATGCCTTTTCCTTGTGCAGTAATTGCTTGCGCTGCGGCAATTTCGCCAATTAAATCTTGTGCATTAAAATTAATATTTTCGAGCTCAATTTTACCTGCTTCAGCCTTCGAAAAATCTAAAATATCATTAATAACACCTAATAATGAATGCGCACTACTTTTAGCAATACCAACTTTGGTTTCTATAGGTTTTGATAAAGGTTCTAACTGAATAAGCTCGAGCATACCCAATACACCATTCATTGGTGTTCTAATTTCATGGCTCATTGTGGCTAAAAACTGGCTTTTAACTATTGCAGCATCTTCAGCTTTTATTAGCGCAACTTTAAGCTCTTCGGCAATTTCTTTACGACGTTGTGATACAAGCGTGCTACCCACTAGTGTTGCTAATGAGCGTAAATAGGTCTCTTCGCTTTGTGTCCAATTGTGATTCTCACCTACTTTTTCGGCGCACAAAACGCCCAGCTCACTGCTTCCGATAGAAATAACCGCGTCAAGCATAGACTTTATATTTAATGGTTCTATGTAATCATTGATAAACTCAACCGTAGCAGGATGGTTATTCACATCGTTAATTGCCGTTAAGTTTTGTTTGCGAAGAGCATGAAAATAATCAGGATAATCGATAACATTTAATACTGCGTCAGATTCAACAAACCCTTGGTCTTTAATATACAAACTATGGCAGGTCATAGCATTACAGGTATCGTTAAATATCCATAGCGTTGCACGCTCTACTTCTAATACGTCACACATTGATTTAACAATTAGCTTTTTAACTTGTTCAACATTGCTATTTTGTACCTCTGGTGCAATTGTTAGCTGAGCAAGGTTTTTATTGTATCTATTTGCTTTTTCACTTTCTAACTCAAGTCGCTTATGTGCATCAATATTTTGAAATGAACCAAACACACGTATGCATTTGCCATTTTTAAATTCAGCTTGCCCCATAGACTTAACCCAGCGCTCTGCTCCTTTATGGGTTAAAATAATAAGCTCAATACTCCAACTTTCTCCTAAAGAAACTGCTTTTTCAAAAAGTTGAGATATTTTATCTCGATGCTCTCCTGACTTGTAAAAATCAATTGCGGTTGCGAGATCTGGCTCATGATCGACAGGCAATTCATGAATCACTTTTACTTCATCTGACCAATAAAGTGTTTGTGCTTCTAAATCGATTTCCCATGCGCCTATTCGACCCTGTTTACTCATCGACTCTAGTAAACTTTGCTGACGGCTTATTTCTGATTGAGTGTTATAGCGCTCTGTTATATCTAATATAAATCCATCTAAATATAAAACATTACCCATGGCATCATAAATAGCTCGACCTTTCTCATTCATCCAATGGTATGTACCGTCGCTTATTTTTATTTTATATTCCACCGACCAAGGCTTTTTAGCAGCAATACATTTACGGATCTCTTTTTCAACTTCAGCATTATCATCTTCATGCATTAAACTAAAAAAGCTCAAATCTTTATTATTAATTAATTCATCCGGTGTATAGCCGGTAATTTCTGTAGTTTGCTCACTCATGTAAAGCATGGTCCATGTATCATCAAACGTACATCGATAAATAATACCTGGAATATTTGCAACCAATGATGCAAACCGATCACTACTACTTTGTAATTCAAATTCAGTATTTTTTTGATTTGTAATATCTAAATGCGTGCCAATCATTCGCTTTGGCGAACCATCATTGTTCCACTCAACTACTTTTGCAGTATCAAGTACCCAAACCCAATGACCGAGTTTGTGTTTCATACGTGTTTCGCTAACGTAGTAATCTGTTTTTCCTGCAAAGTGTTCTTTTAATTTTAAGTCGGATTCGATTAGATCTTCCGGATTAGCATACTTATACCAAGTCTCAATAGTGCAAGGTTCTATATCACTCAGCTTGTAACCAATTATCTCAGCCCAGCGGTTGTTAAAGGTTATTCTGCTGGTATCTATGTACCAATCCCAAATACCGACAGCTGTACTGTCTATCACCAACTGAAGCTGTGTTTTATGTTGTTCTAGTTCAAGTTCTTGCAATTTTAATGCTGTCATATCTGTACGTATTGCAATATAACTTTGTGGTTTACCTTCATCATCTAAAAATGGCGCTATGGTTGTATCTACCCAATAAAAACCGCCATGCTTGGCTTTATTACATATTTGCCCATTCCAAATTTCGCCTTTTTGCAGCGTTTTATACATCTCTTTAAAAAACGCTTTAGGGTGCGTACCTGAATTGAGAAGTCGATGATTTTGGCCTAATAGCTGATGTTCTTTATAGCCGCTTACTTCACAAAACTTTTTATTTACAAAAGTAATAGTGCCTTTTAAATCAGTTACAGCAACAATGGCATGCTCATCTAGTGCAGCTTTTTGTTCTGCTAATTGTTTTAACGCTATTTGAAGAGCAGAACGTTGTTTTTGTAAAATACTTTTTTGCTCTTCCTTCGCTTTTACTAGCTTGTGAAGATCAATTGATAGCTGATTAAATTCAGTACTGTCTTTTAATATTGGAACTTTAACATCTTGTCCTTTTGTAATATTTTCAACAATTTTGGTTAACCGAATTAAAGGACGAGACAACCTGCGACCAAACCACCAAGACGAGCATAAAATAAGTAACAAAGCGCCTGCATTTGTTAAAATAGCAAGCTGCTTATAATAATCACTCCCCTGAAGGGCAACTTTAGTTGGTTTTGAAACAAGTAACTGCCAACCTTGCTCACTCAAAAAGTCTAAATCGCTAATGTAGCCATAAAATGTATTTTCACTCTTATTTTTATATGTAAATACTTGCTTTGAAGGAGAGCTATTTTGAGAAAAAAACTGAGGCTTTAACGCTGTTGTAGTTGCTTGCTTTTCAATTTTATTATTATGCATTACATAAAACGTAATGTTGGTACTGGCGGCATGTATTTGACTTAGATTATTTAGTAACCCTTGCAAATTTACATCAGCGAGTAATATTGCCTGCAACTGCTTGTTTGAATCTAATATCGGTAATGAAACTACGTGGTGCTCTCGTCCATTCATTACAATAGAGCGAAAAAGTGTTTGCTGAATATTGTTTTTTTCAGCGTATATTTTTATAAAATCACTTTGTATGGGTTGATTAAAAAAGGAAACATTAGGCGTAATTTCAGCAGATGAAGTATCGATAAACTCAACATGATTTACAAAGTCATACTGTTTAGTAAACTCGTTAATTAAGTTTTGTTTTTTAGTGGGGTTGTTTCCTAACCGTGATTTAAGTAAATAAAGGTCTTTAACATGATCTGAAAACCAAATATTGGCAAATTGCTTACCTATATTACTTAACTCATTAAGTTCGCTATTTGCATTTTGTTTAAGGGTGTTATTTACATGCTGAAAACTAAACCAAGTAAGCAAACACAATGGTCCTAACGCAATGATTATAAAGGTTATAATTAATTTACTTCGAACAGATTGTCCTTTACCTGTTAACTCACCAAAGTTCAAACCTTTATCCATGCTTAATTTCCAGCAACTTTTAGTTATTTTATATTGCTTATATTAATGCATTAAATATGTAAAGACGCAAGTTTTGAACTGTAAACTCCTTAAAAAATCGATATTTAGCGCATAAACGTCTATCATTTAGGATTACAAATAATAGACGTTTATAACCATTTTTATCTTGTATTAATTCATACACAACATTGTGCTTATAGCGGTTGTAAACTTGTCATGATATAAGCATATATTATTATAAAATGTTTTTTTGAGAGCATTATGGGCCACGATCACTCGCACAGTCATGTAGATGAAAATCAAAGTAATAAACAACTTACTGTTGCTGTTGTTATAAACGTTTTGCTTACAGTAGCGCAAGTTATTGGCGGTGTGTTTTCGGGGAGCCTGTCGTTAATAGCCGACGCACTGCATAACTTAAGCGATGCGGCTGCAATATTTATTGCTTTAGTAGCACGCAAGATTGGCAATAAACCTGCCAACGACACCCATCATTTTGGTTATAAACGAGCCGAAATACTCGCTACTCTTTTTAATAGCAGTACATTAATAATAATTGGTGTGTATTTAGTTTTCGAATCTATTTCGAGCTATTTTAATCCCCAGCCAATTAATGGTTGGATTGTTGTTTGGGTTGCAGCAATAGCGCTAGTAGTCGATTTAGTAACAGCGTTTTTAACGTACAGAGCTGGCGCAAATCACAGTATGAATATAAGAGCTGCATTTATTCATAATGTATCTGATGCAATGGCGTCTATTGTTGTAATTGTAGCGGGTACCTTAATCATTTTATATCAGTGGTATATAGTTGATTTAATAGCGACAATTTTAATTTCTGTTTATGTTATTTATCACGGCGTATTACTTCTCAAGGAGAGCTGTAAAATTTTAATGCAAGCCGCTCCCTCACATTTTGATAATGCAGCTGTAACTAAAGCACTAATTAAAAAATTCCAGATACAACACGTCGCTAGTATTAAAGCGTGGCAACTCGACGATAAAACCACCCACTGTGAATTAGTTATTAACACGCAAAACCAAATAGATTTAGAAGCTATTAAGCATTATTTACACGACCATTTTAATATTGAAAACTGCATAATCGAAAATCAAAAAATATGATTTTGGTCATATATTTAACAACTGAATTATTTAATTGAAAACAGCTCGTATTATCATTTACAATAAAAGACATTAAACGCATCGTTGAGATATTGTTGTTGAAACTCTGGTTAAGAAGAATTCACTTAGGCCTTGCCCTTATTAGCGGACTATTTTTATTAATAGTGAGCTTAACGGGTGCTGTTATGATTTACGCAAAAGACATTCAGCACTTAATAGAACCTGAAAAATGGCAAGTAATACCGCAAGCTACTTCAATGCATTACGATGAGCTTATACAAAGTGTACAAGATCAAACTAAGCAAAAAATCACTTTTTTTATGCCTGAGCAAAACGCTAATATGGCTTGGCAATTTAGATTAGCTGATAAAAACTATGCCAGCGTTAATCCCTACTCTGGGGCTGTATTAAGTACCTACGATTCTACCGATACTATTTATGGGTTTGCGATGGGATTGCATCGTTGGCTTTTATTTGAAGATAGTGACGGTAATAAAACCTTTAAAAACTGGATGTCAGTGTGTGCATTACTACTTTTAATAAATGTATTCTTCGGCTTTTATTTATGGGTAAAACCTAAAAACAGAATTAAACGTTTAGCTATAAAACCAAAAGCTAAATTTAGAGTATTGATGTACCAATTGCATACAGTGCTTGGTGTATATTTTTTTATACCCCTCGTACTTATCGCGTTTACTGGTATGGCATTTAATTGGAAAACACAAACTCAGTCTGTATTAGAATTTGTAACATTTAACAAAGTAGAACAAAGACCTAAAGCACCAAAAGTAATAAACCCCTCTCAAGCTGCTTTAAACTATAACGAAGCAATTAAAAATGCTGAAAATATATTCCCTGATGGCAAGCTATATAGAGTTTATTTACCTAAAAAAGATGACGATGCAATTGCACTGAGAATGCAAAACCCTGGCGAAAACCATGCTTATAGTTGGGTTTGGACAGATCCGTTTACTGGTAAAGTATTAAACTCATTTGATGCCAGTAAAACTAATTTTACAACGCAAGCATGGAACTTTAAGTATAAATTTCACATTGGTGCTTTTGCAGGTCCGATTGTACAATTTTTATGGCTGTTAATAGCACTTTCATTAGCGTTTTTTATTGTAAGTGGTGTGTACTTTTGGTTAAAACGCCATAAATGGAAATAAATCTCATTAACACTTGATTCGCTAGTTGATAATAATTACCATTACGTAAATTATTATCAACTAAGACTTTCCATGTTAAAAACTTCGCTTTGCCTTATTGCTGTTGCAATGAGTACTAACACATTAGCAGATGAAAAGAATAAAAATGAATACACTTCTGATCAGTTAGAACATGTCATTGTATCTGGTAGTCGTATATCAGAGAGCATTGATGAAGTACCCGCCTCTATTACCGTTATTAATCAGCAACAAATACAACAGCATTTAAAAGTAAGTTCAGAACTGGGGAGCTTACTAGCGCAAATGGTTCCTGGGCTTGCACCAGATACAGGTAGTTCAAGCAATTCGGGGCAAACACTTCGCGGCCGAGCTCCTTTAATAATGATTGATGGTGTACCGCAATCAACCCCTCTTCGCAATGGAGCTTTAGGTGTAAAAACGTTAGACGCCAGCGCAATAGCACGCATTGAAGTAATAAAAGGTGCTACCTCAATTTATGGTAATGGTGCTTCGGGCGGTATTATTAACTATATAACTAAACAAGCACGCAGTGATAGAAAGCCTGAAGGTGAAATAAGTATTTCAAGTCGCTTTAGTACAGTTAAATTAGCAGAGACTGGGGGCGGTAGAATATCGGCAGCAGTAAACGGTAAGCTCAGCAAACTTAGCTACCTATTAACGGCAAGTTATGAAGAAAACGGCGTACAACGCGACGCCGAAGGCGATATTTTAGGTTTGCAATATGGTTTATCAGACTCAGAAACACAAAATTATTTTACCAAACTAAGTTACGATTTTGACGATGATAAACAACTTCAGTTTAGCTATAATTTTTATAGGTCACAGCAAAAAACTGATTTAGGTGATGTAACTGGGAATGTCAATATAGGTGAAAAAACATACGCCATCCATGTACCTGCAGAGCTTCAAAAGCAAGGTAAACCGCAAGGACCTGAAGGTAACGAAAATATAACCCTAAAATATATTGATTACGCGTTACTTGATAACACACAAATGACCCTTGACTTATATAAGCAAAATATAGAAAACGTGTTCTTTTTCTCAACCGCTTTAGCCAATCTTGATGAAGGTTATGCCGGTGGTCAGTCTGTAATTAAATCAGACAAACAAGGGGCAAGAGCCACATTTAATAGCCAGTTTGATTTTGAAAACGTAACCGCGACTTTAATTTATGGAATTGATGCCCTAAACGATAAAACATCGCAACCTTTAGTCGATGGTCGTATATGGGTACCAGAGATGGACATGCAAAGTGTTGCTGGCTTTTTACAAACAAAGTGGGTAATAAACGATGATATTATTTTAAAGGTCGGCGTAAGAAACGAAAGTATTGATTTAAGCGTGAATGACTATCAAACCTTAAAACTTTGTAGCTCTCCCACACAATGCTCGGTGCCATTAAGTGTAAGTGGCGACACCATTGATTACGATGCAACAACCTACAATGCAGGTATTAAATACAATTTAACAGATGCATTTAGCCCGTTTTTTAGTTATTCACAGGGTTCTGACATTTCTGATATAGGTCGTTTACTTAGATCTGCAACGGTTGAAGATATTGCGCTAATTCAAACACAAGCTTCTATAATTGATAATTACGAAGTTGGTTTTACTTCTCAGTTTGAAAACGTGCGTTTTGAATTTGCTCTTTACAGAAGCACCTCTGAGCTTGGTACAAGTAGTGAATATAATGAAATAACGGGTGTTTACGAACCTGTACGCGCACCACAAGAAATATGGGGTTACGAAGGGTTAGTTAACTACACTATTACGCAAGACCTTAAATTAAGCGCAACTTACAGCTATGTTGAAGGTAAAAACACCGAAACCGATGAATATTTAGGCGCAAGTCAAATCAGTCCACCTAAAGCCACTGCTAATTTAACATGGCAAACAAATGATAAGCTATCACTTGCGATGAGTTTTTTATATGTAGGCGACAGAAAACGTTTTGATAAAAACGAACAAGCTCAGTACATAGGGGATCAAGGTCCGGTTAGTAGCTACAACACGTTTAATTTAAGTGGTCAATACAATGTTAACGCACAATGGAGTGGGTATTTTGGTATAGAAAACCTTTTCAATAGTGATTACTACCCTGCCCGTGCACAATCTTATACCTACGGCGGATACAACATTAAAGGATTAGGCGCCACAGCCACTTTAGGTGCTAAATACCAATTTTAACGAATAAACACACCCAATATAGGCATGCTTTACATGCCTATATTTTTAACACTCCCCATAAATACACCCCACCGTTTTTACTTATAAACCACAACCAGTTCTTAGATGCTAATACAAATAAAAAACTGTCCATAATCCAAGCAATAACGCAAACTTAAATAAGAATCAAAACCAATACTAACACAATGATTTTTATAGAGAAAACTTGCAATCTGCTCAATTTATACTACACTGCTTACAATTAAAATAGTTAAGGCGGTTTATCATGAAAGGTAATCAAAAAGTAATCGATGCTTTTAATACATTGTTAGCTAACGAATTAGCGGCAATCGATCAGTATTTTATACACTCGCGCATGTATGACGACTGGGGTTTAAATAAGCTATACGAGCGCCTTAACCACGAAATGGAAGAAGAAAAAGATCACGCAGATTGGCTTATTAAACGCATCTTGTTTCTAGAAGGTGTTCCAAATATGACTAAACGTCGTGATTTAATCATCGGTAACGATGTAAAAAGTATGATGCAAAACGATTTAACACTTGAGCTAGAAGTAGTTGCCTGTGTTAAAGACGTAATCGCAATATGTGAAGAGCAACAAGATTATCAGTCTCGTACCATTTTAGAAAAACTATTATTTGATACCGAAGAAGACCATGTTTACTGGTTAGAACAACAACTTGGCTTAATTGATAAAATTGGTTCTGGAAATTATCATCAAGCACAAATGGCTTAGTAGGAGTTTATAATATGAAAGGCGATAAAGACGTAATTGCGGCGCTTAACAAAATACTTGCTAACGAACTTGTAGGTATTAACCAATATTTTTTACATGCACGTATGTTTAAAGATTTTGGCTTTACTCAGCTAGATAAAGCAGATTACAAAGTATCAATTCAAAAAATGAAAAATGCTGATCGCTTAATCGAACGTATTTTGTTTTTAGAAGGGTTACCAAATCTCCAAGACTTAGGTCGATTACGTATTGGTGAAAATAGCGAAGAAATGATTGCTGCCAATATGGGTTTTGAACTCGATACTATTGATGAGTTACGTAGTGCAGTTAAACTTGCTGAAAGCAAAAAAGATTACATTACTCGTGAAGCACTTGATCATATTTTAAATGAACAAGAAGAGCAGATTGATTGGCTAGAAACCCAACAATTGCTCATAAAAAATACGGGTATTGAAAACTACTTACAGTCTCAACTGTAAAAGTAACAAACATAAAAAAAGCAGCCTTGGCTGCTTTTTTTATGTTTAAATTTTTAAAATGTAATTAAGCAACTTGATCCGTTACATCTGCAATTTGAATAAGTCTGCGATTAAGGATCTTTTTAGTACAACCACAACACTTACCGCATTGGCTGCCCACTTTAAGCTCTTTAGTTAATTCACGCATGGTTGTTGCACCATCGTCAATTGTTTGCTCAATTTTTTTATCGGTCACACCGTGACATAGACAAATATACATGAATACAAACCACTCTCATTACATTTAGTATGTACATAGTAATCTAAACGAAAATAGTTATCAATTATTTTATTAGCTAACATATATCATTTTAAAATTTTTTATTCGAGTGACACAAACTGAGATTTTGCGACTAATTGAAGCTAAATAATATTCATCAATGGTGTTTATTAAAGATAGCTTAGATGTTTGCGAATACAAACCAAAGTTGATTCACGTGTCGCTAACCTTTATTCACTTTTCTTAATTTCATTTTCTACTTTTATTCTTTGCACTAAAAAGTCTACGGCTGCTTTTACTTTTGGCACTAAGTAGCGCTGTTTTTGATACAACAAATAAACTGCCATATTAGAGTGTTGAGTTATAGCGAGCTCATGTTCAAATTTAAGCTCTTGCAACTTACCCGATTCTAGATATGAAGCTAACGCCCATCGAGTAGACATTAAAATACCTTCACCGTTACAAGCTTTTTTTGCAAGCCATGGTCCGTTATTTGAAATAGCGACAGCGGGTCCGGAAACATCATGCCACTGCCCTTTCATATTGCATAACCAAGGGGTTGGTCCCGATGGTGCTTTAAAATAAAGACCATTGTGATGCTTTAATTCCATCGCATTAGAAGGCATGCCATATTTTTCTAAATAGCTGGGTGAAGCGACAGGAATAAACCCATTATCCATTAACCTTATTGCAAGCACGCGCTCGTTTGGAGCATACCCTCCGCGAATAGCAATATCCACATCGTCACGTCCAAGTGTTGATAGTTCATCACTTAAACTGACATCTAATGTAATTTCTGGATATAACAGGCTAAATTCATCCAACAAAGGAAGTAATATTTTTTCGCCAAAACCCACCATCGAACTTATGCGCAAACGCCCCATTGGCGTTGTTTGGTAACTACGAACTGTTTCATTACTTTGCTCTAGCTGATTTAATATTTGCTGCATGTCGTTATAATAAATCTGCCCTACTTCGGTCAGTTTAACGATTCGTGTTGAACGCTTTAGTAACGTTGCCCCTAAACTTTTTTCTAAATCAGCAACTCGCCTAGATAATGATGATGGCGGCACATTGAATACACTCGCAGCTTTAGTAAAACTACCCGTTTCGACTACTTTACTGAAATACCGTATTGCCCGTAGTTGATCCAACTAACTTCTCCATTAAATAAGTTTTTGACAGCTCTTATTATTGTTTTAAAAACAAAAGTGATTGGTATTTTCCCCTATATATAATCAAATTAAAACAGGTAATAATGTATTTAGCATAAACATTGCAACCCAGACTTGTTGCAGCGTATTAAATACAGGGACTTTAATTTGCACTTTTGTTGCAATTAAAAATAGCCTTTACGTAAATGATAGGAAACTGATTTATGATTACTTTGCACGGTTTTGCCGCTAGTAACTATTACAACCTAGTGAAACATGTACTTTTATATAAGGAACTGCCATTTAAAGAAAACCTAATTTACGGTGGTAGCGAAGAATTACTAGCAATCAGCCCAGTAGGTAAAGTCCCTGCTATCACTACGTCTGAAGGTCTTAATCTTTCAGAGTCGAGTGTAATTTGTGACTTTATTGAAGAAACTTATCCCGCCACTGCGCTATATCCAGAAAATGCAGGTGAACGTGCTGTTGTTCGTCAAATAATGAAAATAGCTGAGCTTTATTTTGAACTGCCAAGCAGACGATTAATACCTTTTGTGTTTTCAGGCACTGAAGTTCCCGAATCGCTGAAAGCCGAAGTACGACAAGTATTAAATCGTGGCGTTATTGCATTAAGTAGCTTATGTAAGTTTTCACCTTGGATTGCAGGTGAGCAATTTTCAATGGCTGACATTTACGTTTATTACGTTAATACCATCGTTAGCGCATTTGGTGCAAGCCAACTTGATTGGGACGTACTTGCAGAAATACCAGGAATGAAAGAGTGGAATGATTCTATGAGCCAAACTGCTCTCGCTAAAAAAGTAGAGGCTGATCGCCTAGCAAATATGCCTGAATTTCTTCAAAAAGTAAAAATACAGATTCAAGCGGCAAATGCTAACTAAGGCGTGTTGACCTAACTAAACAATAGCCAATGCAATAAAGTTATTGGCTCAATTAATTTAATCACTTCAGGAGTTTAACCAAATGAGCGATAAAAACATCCAACTTACTTCAACAATTAGCGAAGATAATAAACTAACACTTGCTTTAAAAAACATCGAAATACCACAACCTGGTGCCGATGAAGTTGTTATTCGTATTGAGGCGGCTCCACTAAACCCATCTGATTTAGGGGTTTTATTCAGTGCTGCTGATATGTCTACCGCTGTACAGTCTGGTAACGATCAAAACCCTATAATTACTGCTGATGTTCCAGCTGAGTTTATGCCATCACTTAAAACGCGTGTTGGTAAAGCAACACCAGTTGGAAATGAAGGTGCTGGTACTGTTGTAGCAGCAGGCTCGTCGCCATCAGCACAAGCCTTAATGGGTAAAACTGTTGCAGTGATTGGTGGCGGAACTTATCGTCAATTTATATGTGCCAATGTACAAAGTTGCTTAGAGCTAAAAGAAGGTACTACGGCTAAAGAAGGCGCATCGTCTTTTGTTAATCCGCTTACGGCTTTAGCAATGGTTGAAACTATGCGCGCTGAAGGTCATAAAGCGATTATTCATGCAGCGGCTGCATCTAATCTTGGCCAAATGCTAAACCGTATTTGTATTGCCGATGGCGTTGATTTGATTAACATTGTACGTAAAACAGAACAAGAAACTCTATTACGTGATATGGGTGCAAAATATATTGTTAACTCAAGTAGTGAAACTTTCCTTGCTGATTTAACCCAAGCAATTATCGAAACAGGTGCAACTATTGCGTTTGACCCTATTGGCGGTGGTCAATTAACTAGTGACATTCTTAACTGTATGGAAGTTGCAGCAGCGCGTGATATGAAAGAGCATACAATTTATGGTTCTGATACTTTTAAACAAGTATATATTTATGGTGCATTAGACCGCGGTCCTATTACACTAAATCGTAACTTTGGTTTTGCTTGGGCCGTAAATGGATTCTTATTATTTAATGCATTAGGTAAATTAGGAACGGACACTGTGATGGCTATGCGTAAACGTATAGCAAATGAAATTACCACAACATTTGCAAGCAAATACACACACGAAGTGTCGTTAGCAGAGGTATTACAATTACAGTCGATAGAAGCTTATTCTAAGCAAGCTACAGGTGAAAAATACTTAATTAAGCCTCAGGCTTAATTAAACATTTCGATTGTTATTTATTAGCTAACCGGTTTTAAATATTCAAAGCAGATACTAATTATAGTGTCTGCTTTTTTACTTGTTCATAATAAAAAACAGTATTTCAAGTTCTATTATTATGCCAACCTGCTTAGATATAGGGTCTATTTCACAATAAGAAAATTGCTCTATAGTAAGGGGAAATCTTATATCGAGCTGTTCTAAATGAAAATTTTACAGCGATCTGGAGGGATTTAATTCGTTCAATTATTAAAATACTTATGCAGATTAATGTTAAATACTAACAACTAACAAAAAGCTCACCATATCAACCCTCGTTTGGTGTTAAAACAATGATTATTGTTTAGAATAAATTCTAACCCTAAAAGGTCAACAGACCCTAATCACACACGATCAAAACAACCCCAACGTTGTAAAACTAAATGCCATATTGAATATTTACCGAGTACACAATTTGTGAAATGATGCCCGCCTCTTTGGGGAGTAGCCTGCTAAAAATACAACTGTATTAAACTAATGAATAAGTTTATCAACACAATTGCACCCATGTGTATGGTAACTTTGTGATGTTGTAGCAAGTATTATCGGCAACTAAGCCGCCCTAATTTGAACAAATTTAACCTCAAATGCTCAGTAGTCCTTCTTGTTTTTTATACATCACTTACGCAATAACACCCTTTTGTATCAGCAATTAATAATTCCGAATTAAAACCTGCGGCTAAGTTTGTAATTACTGTTTCAACAAAACCACTGCCTTGTGAACACGCTAAACCTTCAGATAAAGGGCCTGCATAAACAAACCCCCCATTTTTATCGATAATTACCGCAGCCGGTGTAGCTGGTATAACGTGTTTTAAATTTTTCGAGAAAGGTAACTGTACAATGTTAATCCCATTATTTTTAGCAAACTTTTTTAGTGATGATATGTGGTTTTTTGCTTGCTTTGCGCAACCGCAACTTGGTTCCATAACCAATACAAGCGAGGCAGCATTGCCATCATCCCATGCTAATTGCTTTTTAAAATCAGCAAACCAGCTCTTTTGTAATAGCATTTGGTTACCATCAAAAGCTTTTAACTGCCCAGCCTGAAAGTACACAAGCCCAGATACAACAAAAGCCAACCACAGAAAAATGATCAGCTTTAAAAAATGAGGGCTATTTGAACTTAGCAATACTTTGCTCTAACACATCAATACTCACATCAATTAGTTGCACTTTAGCGGTAAGTTGCTGCACTACTTTTGTATCTTCGTGCTGATTTTGTCGCATAAAATCAGTCCCTTGTGCTATTTGTGCGGTATTAATAGCTTGCTCTGCAACAACTTGAGCAACTGAATCAGTACTCACTGACACGGCTTTAATTTGCTCACTCATCGCAGATATATTTTCTTTCATTGCAGTACTTATTGCTGTTAAATCAACAACAAAATCGACACATTGACTCATAGACTGTGTTGACGTTTTACTGTTATTAACTAGATCTTTTAGCGTAAGCCCAATTTTATCTGTGGTCGCTTTACTATTATTAGCAAGCGATCGTACTTCAGATGCAACAACTGCAAAGCCTCTACCATGCTCCCCCGCCCTAGCGGCTTCTATTGCTGCATTAAGCGCAAGGAGGTTTGTTTGCTCTGCAATACCTGATATTTCATTAAGTAACCCCGAAATAACATCTCCAGCTGCAACTAAGTGGTTAATTTGCTCTTCAGTATGATTTAAAAGTGTTAGTAATTCTCTACTTTTACTGTCGGTTTGTAATACATCTTTTAAAACACCGCTTGCTGCTTGGGTAATATTATCAACTTGATGCTTTAAAACTTCACTTTCTTCTTCTACAAGTTTGAAACCATTAGCAACTTGAGCGCCTGAATTAGCAATTTCGTCTGTTTGCTGCGTGCGCTGTTGAGCACCATCTGCTAATTGGTCATGTACCTGAATTAATTCTTGTGAGTTTGTTTGCAAAGACGCTGATTGGGTTTGCACTTGCTTAATTACATTACTTAAATAATCAAGTAGTGTATTAAAACCATTTACTGCTTCGCTTTGTGTATCATCTGCGCGTAACGAGAGCTTTATATGTTCAGGGTCTTGCATTATTTGTTCTGTAGCAAAACCAAGTGAAAGCCCTGCGCTGCGTTCTTGTTTTAACGTTATTGCTATGTAAGCTACAACAACCACTTCCACTATTGCATAACCAGCGTGAATAAGCACAGTTGTAAAAGCAAGTCTATCTGGGTCAAACACATAAAAGCCGGTGTTTTGTGTCTGCAAGTAATAAAATGATAAATGATGTACTGCCACAAACAAAATCGCAGTAATAAATACACGCCACTGCACAAATACGATTAACATTGGCATTAAAATGAATATTTCAAAATGTACTTCAATTAATCCAAAGGTTTGTTGTATATGTAAAAAAGAGAACATCATTATCGCAGCAGCAACTACATGAGGAGTTATAGAGCTATTTTGTTGCGTGTTTAAGAGCCATATCGGTAATAATGATAGTGGTAAACCTATCATAAAAGCTTGTAATAACGTGTCAAAATACAAGCCTATAGCAATAGACTCGACAAATAAAAGACTAAATATAATTGTAAATAACCGACTGACACTAGACATAAAAACCTTAAATTTTGTTTATATTACTTTTTAACAAGCTGACGAGCATAATACGTAAAAAATTAAAAATAGTTCATAAGTTAAAATAATAAATGGTACATTTTATAAACCTTTATCTTATTGCCAACATATAAGTAACTTACTTAATAACAGTGAGTACTTTCTTAAATGTAGGCGTTGCTGCTTTTTTAGTCCACTGAAAAATAACCGTTTCCGCACATGAAATTACAGCACCAGCTTGTCTTAATTGTTCGATAGCAATCTGCTCATGGTTTTTGTTACGTGATCCAACAGCGTCAGCAACGACAAAAACATCAAAACCACTTTGTAATAAATCCAAACATGTTTGTAGCACACAAACATGTGCCTCCGTTCCAACAACTACAATTTGAGGACGTTCATAACGCTTTAATAACTCTAAAAATCCAGGCTCAGCACATGCGCTAAAATGTGTTTTATCAAAGTAACTAGCCTGCGGTAAACCATCTCTTATTTGTTGAAGCGTACCACCTAAGCCTTTTTTATATTGCTCAGAAATTAAAACAGGTACATTATGAATAACACTTGCCTGCGATAATTTTAGTGTGTTGGTTAAAATATCAGGAAAGCCACCGATTGCAGGGGCTAATTTTTCCTGTAAATCAATAATCAACAATACACTTTTTGTAGCATCTACATTACGTACAATATTCATATAGCTTCACTTGTACTTTAAGTTATTATTTATACAGATTAACCCAAAATTAATATAATGCGCACCTACATTTAAATATTAAAGTTGAACAAAGCTTTAACTTTTCATCCATAAGAAACGTAAAGTACATAACCAACTCAATACATGCATTATCTCTGTGTACAGCTATTATTGTTAAGTGCGTTATAACTATGTAGTACTGACTTAATTTTAGCTAAAAACAAACATACGACTTAAAACTCAATCTACTGTTGCAACTCTATATTAAGTAAGTATATTTAATATAAAAAGTTATGCTATATTCAGTATTTATTCAGGTACAACAATTCTAATAAGGTGCGTCTGTTAGTGAGCTTTAGCAAGTTATTTTTCTCTATCATTACTTTTGCAATTATTTGTACAGGGAATGCTTCTGCAACCCAAGATAATGCTCAGCAATTGCAACGAATTTCAACCGAGGAAGGTTTATCTCATAGCTATGTAACCAAGTCATTACAAGATGATTTAGGTTATGTTTGGATAGCCACCGCGCAAGGTTTAAATAGATTTGATGGCTACCATGTAAAAAGCTTTGATGGTGGTTTAGGCTTAGATGAATACAGTGTTGCTACTTTATTTGAAACTAATGATGGGCACATAATTGTTTCAACAGAGCTCTCGGGGGCTTATTTAATTAACCCAACCACTCTAGCTACCACTAAAATTTATTCCGGAAAACCTCCTACAGAATCAAGTATATATTCTTCAATTTCAGCAATGGCACAAAAAGAAGACGTATTTTATTTTGCAATACGTAATCAAGTTTACATATTCAACCCAAGCGATAATACTCTCACTCTTGAAGTTAGCATGTTAGAGGAGACTAATTTTATTCGCGCTTTAAATATATATAAAAATAGTTTGTATATAGGAACAAGTAATGGCTTATATGTTAAACAATTAGACAGTGTTGGTATTGCTAAAATAAACCTGCATCAAACTACCCTCGATACCGCCGACAGTAATAATATAAAGTTTTTAGCAATAGATTCTCAATTTGGTTTGTTAGTAGGTACAGTTGAAGGTATGTACGCTATAGGGTTTGATAATTATCGCCTTTTAGACACATCTAACGTATCTACACTTATCTCTAGCTATAATATTTCAGATTATAAAAACACACCCTATGGCGAATTTATAGCAACAGAACAAGGGCTTTTTCAATATTATCGGGATACTGGCAGCACCGAGCTTATTTTAAATTTTAGTAGCAGTAAATTTAATATCACCGAAGATAACATAAACAGTTTAATGGTAGATAAAACGGGCATGTTTTGGCTGGCATCGCGTACTCAAGGCGTGTTTACATGGGCAATTCAAACTAGGCGATTTAATAAAATAATGTTGGACGGTAACAACGTTATTAATACTATTTACCAAGATAACGATAACTCAATTTGGTTTGGAACTGATGATGGTATTACCCATATATTAAATAATTCAAAAAAATCTAAAACCTACCTTAAATCAGACGATAAAAAAGCAGAGTATGGTCATTTTGCTATATTTAATATTATTCCTGCTCACTTAACTTCTGAGTCAAAATTTTTGTGGCTAGTGCGCATGTATGACTTGGTATTATTTGATAAAACAACAGGAAAAATAATCCCTAAAAAACATCAAGATGAAAAACAAGGGATGCCTCGTAATTATTATGGACTTGCACAAATAGGCGATGATATTTTTGCTTACTTTACCGATGATAACTTTTTTATTTTTAATGCAAAAACAGAAAAAACAACTGTTATCGAAGGGCTTAAAGATCAAGTAAACCCTTTAACCGCGTATACCTTTCATAAACCGCTAAGCACTCATCCAGACGAATTACTAATAGGCACTTCAACTCATTTATATAGATATAAAGAGTCAACACAAACCCTAACAACAATATATACAGCACAAAACGTACAAGGAAAAAATTATCATACTGTTGACGATTGGATTATAGATAAAAACAATATTTTATGGCTTGCAACAACGAAAGAAGGCTTGGTTGGTGTAGATGCTAATAATTATAAAAGAAAATACCATTTGAGCATGCGAGATGGCTTAAAAACAGAGTCTATTTACTCCTTATTACTCGATGAATATTCTTTTTTATGGATTAGTAGTAAAAATGGGCTTTACCGCCTCAATGTAGATACACAAGCACTTACGGCTTACACTATTAAAGATGGGCTCTCGGTGAGTCAATTTAATGTTGTTGCTGCTAGAAAGTTAAATAACAACAACCTCGTATTTGGCAGCGGTTATGGCGCGCTTTCATTTAATGCTGCTGATTTTATAGAGCAACCTACTGATAGTGAACCACTGCAAACTAAAATAACAGATGTAACTCTCCTATCACGAAAAGTTAGTTATCACCCTTCTCAATACTCACTAATACCTTTGGAAATTAAACATGATGATATTGGTTTAGAAATCAGTTTTTCTAACTTTGACTTTCAGAACATAGATAAAACACGTTACGATGTTTCTTTAATTGGACCAACCTCATTAAATTATGAAAATTTAAAATCAAATAAAATCTTCTTTACTAAACTCCCTCCTGGCGATTATAAACTTAACGTGTCGTCACACAATTTAAATGGCACTACTTATAACAAATCTAATGCACTGCAATTTCATGTTGCTTATGCAACTTGGCAATCACCAATAGCCTATATTTTTTATACATTGTGTATCATTGTTATTTTACTGCTTATTTTTTGGCAATATAGAAGTCGACAAATTGAGATTGGAAAAGCCCATAGGGCAACGGCAAACTCACAAAAGCAAACTAAGTTAGCACTAAGTAATAATAGAAGTGGTATATGGGACTATAGCTTTAAAGATGGCTCGGTAAACACGCAACGAGGCAGTGAGTTAGGCTATCCTGATTTACCAGATAGAATACCGTTAACGGACTTTTTAGAGATAATACACCCAGATGATCGCAGACGATTCGAAAGCCAGTGGGTTACTTATATAACGCAAAATAAGCCACAGCAACATTGGCAAGCCACTTATCGTTTACGCCACAAAACGGGACATTGGTTATGGTACCAAGATACCGGGCAGGTTATATATAAAACATCGTCAGCAGAGCCTATGTATGTGTCTGGTATATATACAAACATTACCGATCAACGTGCAAACGAGCAACAGGCAAGTATTTTAGGTGAGGCATTTAGTCAAATAAACGATTGGCTACTTATTTTAGACGATCGATTAATGCCTTTTTCAGCTAATAATAGTTTTATTGATACATTTTCAAACTCAAAAGATACAACCAAACTTAGCCCTAAACTGTTTATTAATGCAATGGGTAAAGCAAAGTGTAAAGAGTTTACTGCTAAACTAAAATCGTTAAAACCAAAACAAAATTGGCGAACAGATACATATATAAATACAACAAAAAATAAAAATCATCCTATTCACTTAAGTGTTACTGCGGTTGCTAAAGAAAACAATCAAGTAAGTTACTATGTGGTTGTTATATCTGACTTAACCGAGCAAAAACGCGCCGAAGATGAACTTCGTTATTTAGCAAATTACGATCCTTTAACGCACTTGCCTAATCGTAGTTTAATGTATCAAAAAATTGAAAACGCGATTAAGGAAGCTCAAAAAAATAATACTCAGTGTGCTGTTTTATTCATAGATTTAGACAAGTTTAAACCCGTTAATGATTCATTTGGGCATGCCATTGGCGACAAACTACTATTCAACATAACTCAGCGTGTAAATAAAACCCTTAATAGCAACGCCACTTTGGGGAGACAAAGCGGTGATGAGTTTTTAGTACTTATTCAAAATATAGAGTCAATACACTCTTTAAACCAAATGGTTAAAGGTATAAGTAATGAATTTGCTAATAAAGTTGTTATAGAGGACTTTTCTATCAATATATCGGCAAGTATTGGTGTAGCACTGTACCCTTTTGATGCAAATTCAACCGATACTCTAATAAGAAACGCTGATGTAGCAATGATGCATGCAAAACAAAATGGTAGAAATGGGTTTAAGTTTTTCAGCGAAAAAATGAATGAAAAAATAAAACAAAAGTTACTTCTTGAAAACGATTTAAAAGACGCAGCTAAAGACAATCTTATTTTTAATAATTACCAACCAATTATCGACGTACAAGCAAGAACAATTAATGGCGTTGAGTTACTTATGCGTTGGAAAAATAAAGGGCAGCTTGTCTCTCCTGCTAATTTTATTCCTATTGCCGAAGAAACAGGGCTAATAGAGTCACTTACTGAGCAAGCATTAAAACGCGCGCTGATTGAATTGGCTCCAATTTTAAGTAACAACCCTTTGTTTTATATTTCTTTAAATTTATCACCAAAGCATATTTTAAAAGGAAATATAGCAGAGCGCTTGCTGTCTATTATTAGTGATCAGCAAATAAGCCCAATACAACTTCGTCTCGAGATAACAGAAAACACCTTACTAGAAGATAAAGTTAAAGCAGAAAAACAGTTACAGAAACTGAAAAAAATAGGATTTAAGCTACTACTTGACGATTTTGGAACAGGTTACTCCTCGCTTACGTACTTGAGCCAGTTTCCTATTAATGTAATTAAAATTGACCAAAGCTTTGTAAGCAGTATCGGGATTGAAAAAGGCGACGAATCGATTATTAAAACAATATATTCATTAGCTGAAAATTTAGAGTTGTCTTGTATTGCCGAAGGAGTCGAAACACGTAAACAAATGACATTTTTAACGAGTATGGGTTGTCATATACAGCAAGGCTATTATTTTGCTAAACCCATGAGCGCTAAAAATTTACGCGCGAGTGATTGTTTTATAAAGATTATCGACTTAATTTAAGTATTAAAAATAGCTCATACGCTTATTTAAAAAGCCTATGAGCTATAATTATTGAACTTAGATAGTTAGTGAATATGCTGATGTTCTTCGTGGCTTTCTATTTGTAATACACTGTTTTTAACATTAAATTTTTCAGATAACAGTTGCTCTACTTTTAAGCGACATGCTTCATCATGTTTTTCAATCGTACAGTGTTGTTTAAGCACAACGTGAGCACCTACAACAATATCTTTGTACTTACGCGTAACAGTGACATTGTGCACGTTATGAACATGCTCTATATGGGTTATTTCGTATTCTAGGTCAGTTACTTTAGGAAGTTTTGCTTTATTTAATCGCAACCCTTTTATACAGCTAATAATAACTTTAACGCCTGTAAACAATACAAAAGATGCGATTAGCATACTCGATAAAATATCAATGATATCCCAACCAGTAAAGTAAATAAGTATGCCAGCAACAAAGGTCGAAACCGTTGAAATTAAATCAAAAAACGAATGTAAAAATACTGCATAAATATTAATGCTCGCTTTACGTCCTTTGTATAAAACCCAAGCGGCTGCACCATGAAACAAAAAGCCAATACCAGCAATAGTCGACATTAAAAAGCTATTTATAGCGAGTTCATGTCCCTCATGATGATGGATAAAGCGCTCGCCACCTTCGTATAAAATGACTAAGCTAATTGCTAAATATAAAAAGCCATTGATGAGTCCACCAATCAGTTCTGCCCGTTGATGCCCATCGTTGTAGGTTTTAGCAAAGTGGATCGCTAAGCTTGAAGCTATTAAAGCTATAAAAAGCGAACTATTATGAACAAACAAATGCCCTGCATCGGCTAGTACCGCGAGTGAATTTGAATAATATGCGCCAATGACTTGAATAAACATGAACGAACACGTGATCGCCAAAGCAATTAATAGCCGACGGCGAGAAGCCTGGTGTGTAGTGATTTCTGTCATGAAATGCTTGAATTACCTATACTAAAAATGCAAATAAGCCTTTAGAAAGGCTTATTGAGAAAAGAGTAATGATATACAGTATCAATTATAATACGTAGACTAAATAAACGCACTAAAAAATTCGTTAAATGGATAATACTGTACTAAAAGTAATTAAACAGGTATAAAAATCATAGTGTAAAAATACTTTACATAATAACTAGATATATAAATATGGAGAGATGAGTGGAGGTATATTCAATAAATAAGATGCGAGATACTTTATCTGTCTTCCCTCTTGCAATTTTACTACATGATAATAGTACTAATTCTTATTATGCTAATAAATCGGCTCAAAAGCTCTTTCATATAGATGAAGAAAAATTATGTAACCGTGCTCAAGTTAATATAACGTTTATGAGCCCTCAAAGTAAAAAGCGATTTTCTATTGATGCGCTTTTCGATCGTTACATAAATCCGCATACAGATAACCACATAATCTTAAATATCAAAAAAGACAAATTACGACTAAACGCTAAACTAGCTAATCTCAGTAACACTCTTTCGTTGATTACTTTTGAGCATATTCATACGCATATTGATGAACAGAATCACTTTGATAATATTATTTCTAAAATTTCAACCGAATTAATAGATATACAAAACGATAATATAAACGATCAGATTGATTATGCCTTAAAAGCTATTGGCAATGTTTGCCATGCAGATCGCAGCTATTTATTTAAGTTTAGTAACGATCGAAAAAGCATGTCTAATACACATGAATGGGTCAACGAAGGGGTAACTCCTTTTATTGATCGATTACAAAATGTGCCAGATAGCGAACTCCCCTATTTTTTTGATGTTATGAACGTTACACATATTTTTAAAGCCAGTGATACAAGCGAATTACCGCAACAAGCTAAAGCTGAAAAAGATGAGTTTGAATTACAAAAAATCAAATCAGTGCTTTGTATTGGATTAAGGTATGACAAAGAAATAGTCGGCTTTATTGGCTGCGATTGCGTTAAAAAACAACGAGATTGGAGTGATGTTGACCTAATTCGGTTAAAGCTCGTTGGCGAAATGATCGCAAATGCATTTAAAAACATTAACTACAAAGAAGAGCTTGAGCAGACTCAACGGCAACTAATTAATGCCAATCAAAAGCTTAACGAGTTGGCAAACACTGATGGATTAACAAATATTGCTAATCGTCGCCGGTTTGATGAAACGCTCAAAAATGAAATTAAACGTTGCGCACGCCACAAACAATCAATTTGTTTGATTATATGCGACATCGATTTTTTCAAGCTTTATAACGACAATTACGGGCATCAGCGAGGCGATGAAACTTTAAAACGAGTTGCAAGTTCACTGCACAATTTATGTAAGCGACAAGGCGATTTAGCCGCGCGTTATGGCGGTGAAGAATTTGCTATTATATTGCCTGCAACCAATAGTACAAATTGCAAAGTGTTTACTGCGCTTATTCAAAAAGAAATTGCCATGTTAGCAATAAACCATAACTATTCAAACGTAGCTAAACACGTAACACTTAGTATAGGGTTTTATACTTTAATACCTGATAAGACAACGACCCCAGAGAGCATTATTCATAATGCCGACAAAGCGTTATATATAGCTAAAGAAACGGGTCGAAATAAAGTATCTGAATTTGTAATAAGTAACCAAAATAAAAATTCATAAATCGGCTTTACTGTTTACAACTTACTATTGAGTGGCAATATTTAGATTAAAGTACAACTGGCGGCTCAAACTGCCCGCTTTTTATACCTGAAATTTGCAATAC
Source organism: Pseudoalteromonas sp. SWXJZ94C (assembly GCF_015864385.1). Classification (NCBI taxonomy): domain Bacteria; kingdom Pseudomonadati; phylum Pseudomonadota; class Gammaproteobacteria; order Alteromonadales; family Pseudoalteromonadaceae; genus Pseudoalteromonas; species Pseudoalteromonas sp. SWXJZ94C. The sequence goes on along the minus strand of NZ_JADYXF010000001.1, from coordinate 143,275 downwards.
CGTGCCCTGTACATCACAGGTTAAATTGTCGACGCTATCGTAAGCCGAGGTAACAAATAGCAATTGTGCATTTTCACCGCCAAATGCCGTACATGTTGGTTTTATTGCTGCAATATCCAGAGTTTCTATTATGTTCGCTTCTGGCGACAAACATATAACACAACCCATTCCCCATACTGCTAACCATAAATTACCTTCACTATCGACAACGCAACCATCAGGGTCAATATCTGTATTGTCAAAGCGATAAAACTCATGTGCAGCACTGTTTGGCGCTCCAGTTTGCGCATCAAGGCTCAACATATAAATACAACTTGTTAGTGAATCACAGTAGTAGGCACGCAAGCGAGGTTTATCAAAACATAACCCATTCGGAATTGTTAACTCTGTTACTACGCATTCAATTAGCTGTTTATAGTAACGATAAATTTTACCCTGCCCTTTTTCAGCATTAACGTGCATGGTGCTTAACCAAAAACCTCCCCAAGGATCGGCACGTCCGTCATTTGAACGAGTATTTGGCTGATCGTTCTCTATAGCTATTATTAGCTCTCGCGTATTACTAATTATATGGTAACGATAAATACCCGTATTTGTGCCAAGTACTAAATAGTCGGCATTTAACCAAGCAATAGCAGTCACTGTATCTGGCATCGTTACTTGATTAATAATAGGGAGAGTTTGCGACTCAATATTTTTAATATCGGTAGATATTGTGTTTAAAGTTTTTTTTGAAGCGTTATCTACTTTTTTGCTAAACAGAGTTTTTTTATCAATATCTACCCAAAATAACGTATTAAGCAGAGGATGCCAAAGAGGGCTCTCTCCCAATCGATTTTGCGTGCTATTAAATACTGTTACTTTAAAATCTAGCATAATTATTATTCTGTTTATTAACAAAAACTTGAAGATCTAAACCTTATCAGAAAACATTAAGCTGTGCGACGCTATAAGCTGTATAAATACTGATATATGCAGTGTTTTTAAGTATATATATAAAAACCTATCGAGTTCCCCTCTCATGCTTACTTGGCTAAATTACTCTTTATTACGGCATTAATTTTATAAATAATTTTAGCCCTGAACTTACTTTATATTTGTGCGCACATACCTTCTCTCGCTCTTTTGGCGGTTAATTGATACCATAAATAATGAATAAAAGGGAATTACGATTATGATTAATAACACAAAACATACGCTTGTAGTTGAAGGTGGTGCTATGCGCGGTATATTTGCTGCAGGTGTACTTGATCAGTTTTTAAAGCAAAACTATCAACCATTCGAGCGCTACTTTGGCGTATCGGCTGGTGCAACCAATATCGCAGCATTTTTATGCAAACAACCTATGCGTAACTACAAGGTAATTACCGATTATTCTTGTCGTCCTGAGTTTATTAATTTAGCACGCTTTATTAAAGGGGGTCACTTATTTGATTTAGACTGGCTATGGCAAGAAACAATCCGCGAAGTGCGTCTGCATACCGAAGTATTTGAGCAAATCCCACATGAGTTTTACATTGTAGCGACTGCTATAAAATCAGGTGATGCACAATACTTAAAAGCCACCAGTAACGATATGGTCCATCAATTAAAAGCTTCATGCGCAATTCCAATTGCATACAGAGACAATCCAATAATTAACGATATAGCAATGACCGACGGCGGTGTAGCCAACTCAATCCCTGTAATAAAAGCGTATGAAATGGGTGCACGCGAAATAACCGTTATTTTATCTCAGTGTTTGGGGTATCGTAAAAAGCCAAGTAAAGCACCTTGGCTTACTAAAAAAATATATAAAGACTACCCAGGGCTAATACAAACAACATTAGGCAGAGCTGATTTTTATAATAAAAGCATCGACTTCATTATGAATCCGCCTAATGACTGCAAAATTAATATTATTGCACCACCTAGTAACTTTAAAGTTGGACGCACCACTAAAAAATTTGAAATACTTAATAGTGGTTATAATATGGGTATTGAAGCCGCTAAAACATATTTAGGCTAACACCCTATTATAAAATAAATCTAATCTAATAACTGAGGGGCTTTACCGGCAATTATTGCAGTTAGTAGCCCTGCAACCATTGCGCCTGCGATGGTACAAATTACGCCACCAATAAAACCATAAACACCTGTAAAGCACATTACTGATATTATAAATAATATAGTGCAAAACAATGCTTTAATCGGTCGTGTTATTGTATTTTTACGCAGGTTCAGCATCATTAATAATAAACTCACCATAGCTGTCAGTATCAATAATTCATTCATGGAACTTGCGCCTCTAAATATGGTTTTGTTGACGTTTTTATTTTTAAAGCACACCAAATACATACTATACCCACCAGCATAAAGCTGGCATCGACAACTGCGACTAGCCCACTATTAAAATTAATAATATTACTGTGACCAAATAAAATATTTAACGGTAATACAGCACTAAGCACCAAGCCACAAAGTAAAAGTGTTAGTTTAAAGTAGTTTTTATAATGCATAGGAAGTAATCCAATAAGTAACCACCCTAACCAACTATAAAAGAATATCGGTCCAAAATAAGCATTTTGTGCAGCACCACTTACACTGTAATTTAGTATTACTTGTACTGGAAATAATACAAAGCTTGCCAACACTAAGCCACCACAACTACCAATTATAAAACGGTTCCAACGAGCATAAGCACTCAATGTTAAAGTGGGGTTACTGCCACGAGTACGTTTCGCTAGCCACATCATCATTCCCGATATAGGCAATAGTGCCGTACTAAATCCGAGTAATACCCATAGTAATTTAACAAAAATACCCGAAAAATTACCAAAGTGCAGCGGAAACATCAGCTCTATTACTTTTATCGATATACCTGAAATATCACCAAAGCTACTCATCGATTGTACAAATTCACCATTTCCTTGATAATGCAATAACTGAGATGCGACAGCCTCACCACCTAACAAACGTATATATACCTGCGCGTTTGCATCATTATGCGCCATTATTGTTACATCTCTAACTATTGCATCGGGGTAACGACTGTGGGCATTTTCTAAAATAGTGTCTATTTTTGTAGGTTGCTTAACGTGACTAACCACTGTTTCAGGAATTGCAGTAAAAGTCTCTATTAACTTATCTTGGTCACCACCAAAGCTTACAAATGCAGCCGCTGGTAATAAAATAATGGTTGCTAGTCCTAAAAATGCACCTGTAAAACCAATAACGACATTAAATACACTTCCCCAAATACCAATTACTTTATGAGCATCACTTATTGCTATTTCAAGCCCTTTACCACGCCTAAAAGTGAATAATTCTTTTATCAATTTACGGTGAATAAACAAGCCCGTCACTGCACTAACGAGTAACGTTAAACCTAAAAACCCAGTAAGTATTAAACCTATTGGTCGTCCTAAGTGTAAATCAGCATGAAATTCACCAATATAAGTAGGGGCATCGGTTTTTTTACCAGCATAAAATGCTTTGCTCGGCCCGTAATATGTATCTACTAACGCTAAAGTGTCTGGATGAAACTGAAATACCTTTGCAACCTCCTCGCTATAATTTTCATCGCCATGATGAGATTCATACACCAGCGTTAATAAGTAAAAATTATGCCCACTTGGCATATACACATGAATATTCTCGCCAAATTCGCTTGGTACTTGTTTATAGTATTCGTTCACGAGTCGGCTAACTTGAGTACTTGGTACGTATTGGCTTGTTTGTAATTCAGGGTTTGCCCAAATTTTTAATTCAGGTCGCGACAACACAGCCAATGCACCGCTAAATGCGATAATAAATAATAATACGGCAGTAACTATGCCAACCCAGCTATGTAATAAAAATAGCTTTTTTAAAGTAATCGATTTCATCCTTGCCCCTGCGTTAACGCCCAAAAACTCATTAATCCATGTGAAGCACACAAAAAAAGCATAACTACAAAAGGTTGCCACACCTTTTGCGCTAAATAAGCATAAATAAATAACGCAGTCCAAATTATTGGAAACAATAAAATCGGCAATAAAATTTGCTCATTCATTCCAAATGGTAAGTAAGTAGTCATTCCAGGAATTATTATAACGGCAGTAATAAGTGCAAGCACACATGCCAAAAAGTGCCGTCTACGCGTTGCGTTAAACGTTTTTTTATTATTCATTATTTATCCATAAAACTAGCGAGTACATACACAAAGCCGCACATACAAATGATAACTATTGTTATTGTATTGTTTGTTTGTGTATTAATGCAATTCATTAAATAAATTTTAGTTGTAAAAGCGCTTTTGATATTGCCTATAAACTTTTATCCTACGCGACACTTTTGGCTTTAAGTACGCACCCTGCGTACATTTTTATTTAGGAACATATTGAGCGTGGACATTATTAACGCAATTATTTTAGGTATTATCGAAGGTATAACTGAGTTTTTACCCATTTCTTCAACTGGGCATTTAATTGTCGCATCAAAATGGTTGGGGATAGAGTCAACCGACGCAAATCTTGCATTCGAAGTTATTATTCAACTAGCAGCTATATTGGCAGTACTTGCCAATTACAAAGACAAATTCAGCCCTAAATATTTAAACTTGTGGTTTAAAGTCGCCATTGCATTTATTCCCTTAGGCATTATTGGCTTTATATTTAGCGATGTAATAAAAACACTTTTTAGTGTGCCCGTAGTAGGCGTAATGTTTATTGTCGGTGGAGTGATTTTTTTACTACTAGAGAAAAGTTATAAAGAGCCTAACTGCACCACAACTGATGTAACGCAAGTTACTTACAAACAAGCTATTTGGATTGGCGTAGCACAAGTATTTGCGCTTATTCCAGGTACTAGTCGCGCAGGAAGCTCTATTGTTGGTGCTATGCTGTGTGGTTTAAATCGTAAAGCCAGTGCAGAGTTTTCGTTTTTACTTGGCTTACCTGTACTTGCTGCGGCCTCTGGTTACGATTTACTAAAACATTATCAATTATTTACTTTTGATGATCTAACCGCTCTTGCCGTTGGGTTTGCCACTGCTTTTATAGTTGCATATTTTACAATCAAATTATTTATACGCTTTTTAGAAAATTTCACTTTTGTAAGTTTTGGATTTTATCGAATCATATTTGGTGTTATTTTATTAACCATAGCCTACACATAAGAGAATATTATGAGCGAAAAAATAAACGAAGAAGCACTCCACGCCCTTAAAATTGCATTTACTTACATGCCTCAAGCTATTGAAGTAACTAAATACGAATACGGAGAGCGTTACCAAATCGTACTTGATCACATAGAAGCCGTTCGCGAAACCCTACTTATAAACGATGTAGATCCCGACGAAGTGGGTGGCGACATAAACCCAGAGTACACACCAAACTCAACGTACTAAGTTAAAAATACACAGTGAATAAAGCCTTATTTACAGTGTATTTAATTTATTGTCAATTTGATTAACTAAAATCTAATAACTATTATAACTGATAAGCAATTCGGATTAGAACCAACTAAAACCAAGGTTATTTTAGCCATATAGCATTTAATAATATCTATAAATTATTAAATAAATTCCAAAAATAACAGGATGTTTTCAATTGAATTTTCTAAGACGCTTTCACGATATTGTATCTAACCAAAACCTAAACTTTGAGAACAAAACTCAAAACCTTTTGGCATTTGGGCTTGAGGTTTTTAACCTTGATTTAGCTATTATTAGTAAAGTTGAAAATAATTTGTACACCGTACTCTACGTAATTACCCCTGATAACTCATTACCTACAGGTACAACGTTTGATTTAGATGGAACCTATTGTGTACACACACTTGAGGCAAATTCAGCGCTTGCATTTCATAACGCCTCGCAAAGCACGATTGCAAACCATCCTTGTTATATTAATTTTCAGCTTGAATCATATATTGGTGCACCTATAAAAATTGGGTCCGATATATTTGGTACCGTTAACTTTTCTTCAGCTAATAAATCCCCCGTATTTACCGATGAAGCCTACGATTACATTGAACTATTTGCACAATGGTTAGGTTCAGAGTTTGCTCGAGCAATTACTAAAACTCAATTAATAGAAAACAGTAAAACACTTATTAAATTAGAAAAGGTAGCTAACATAGGCACCTGGGAAGTTGATTTAATTAAGCGAAAGGTATCATGGAGTAAGCAAACTAAACGTATTCATCAAGTAGATGACTCTTTTACGCCAGACTTTGACTCTACCATCGAGTTTTACAAAGAAGGGAAATCCAGAAAAAGTATTGCCGCGGCTGTCGAGTCAGCTATAAAAAATGGTGAGAAATGGCATTTAGAGCTTGAGCTTGTAACAGCAAATAAAGATACCTTATGGGTGTCTGCGTTTGGTGAGGCAGAGTTTAACGAGGATAAATGCGTGCGCCTATTTGGCACATTTCAAGATGTAACCGAGTCAGTAATACTAAGAGAAGAACTGCAAAATAAAAAAATTGAAGCAGAACGCTTGCTAGAGGATCGAAGTATGCTGCTTGCTAAAATAAGTCATGAGCTAAGAACACCTCTAAATGGCATTACCGGAATGCTAACCACACTTATAGATGAACATAGCGAAGAAAAAAGATCCGAAAAAATAAAAATAGCCCTGCGTAGCGCCGATATACTCCTTAGTATAATTAATGAAGTGTTGGATTTTTCAAAAATAAACCATGGCGAGTTAACGCTAGAGCCAACCAACTTTTTGCTAAAAACAATTTTTACTGATCTCGGCTCGTTATACACACCTTTATTTAAAAACGGCAATGTAGAGTTGATAATTAACAATGAAATTAATGATAATTGTTGGGTTTACTGTGACAACGCTCGGCTCAGCCAAATTACCTCCAATCTATTAAGTAATGCGTTAAAATTTACCGAGCGTGGTTTGGTAAAGCTGCATACATCTATAACTAAGGCAAAAAATAAACAAACGCTAAACATTGATATAAGCGATACAGGTAAAGGAATGACGAGTAGCTTTCTTAAATCTTTATTTTCTCCTTTTACTCAGGAAGTCGATGCTAAAAACAGTAAAGGTGGCACAGGGCTTGGGCTTGCAATAGTTAAAGAGCTTGTTGAGTACATGGGTGGCAAAATAAAAGTAAATAGTATTGTTAATCAAGGCACTACTTTCTCGTTGCGTATCCCTATCGAGCTTGGAAATGAGACAACAGTTGAATTAAATCCGTTATCAAAAATAAATATTAATGCCTGTAAGCTTTCTGTTTTAGTGGTGGATGACAACGATATAAATAGATTAGTTCTTGATGCATCGTTAAGTAAACTCAATATAAAGCCAGACTTTGCTATAGATGGACAAGACGCCATATTTAAATGCAAACAAAAGCATTACGATCTTATTTTTATGGATTGTATTATGCCAATATTGGATGGCTTTGAGGCAACCAAACAACTGCGCTCACAAAATATATGCACAGTAGAGGCTACTTACATAGTTGCATTAACAGCAAATACCTCATCGCAAGACAAGCTTGCATGTAAGCAAGCTGGTATGGATATGTTTATATCTAAACCCTTTAAAATGCACTCATTAGAAATGGCAATTGCATCCGCCGTAAAACTGTTAAAAATTGAAACTAATTAACTTAAATTTAAGAACTAAAGAACTACATAGAGAATAACAATGAAAAGTATATTTAGAATTGTTTTACTTACTGTATTAGCAATAGCGCTATTTAAAGGTTTCTCAACTCAAGAGTGGCAATCATTGATTATAATTATTGCTGTATCTGGGTTTTTACTATTAACGAGCTATTAGTACAACGACTGCTAAATCAAACCGTGGTTCGTCAAATCATACAGATAGTAGCGCATCACATAATGATTACAGTGGTAGTGATTCTGGTGGCGGGTGTGATTAGTTTAAACACTCTTAAATATTCGTACTTATTTAAAACAGACATAAAAAAGCCGCCTTTGGAGAAGGGCGGCTTGGGTGAACAAACAGCGATGGGTGAACGCTGTTATATCAAGAGAGATTTCTATTAAATTTTTTATTAAATAATATTAAGCAGCGTTCTGATCTTGTTCTGTTTCATCGCTGTGACGAATTAAATAATCAAATGCGCCTAAACTTGCTGTAGCACCACTGCCCATTGCAATAATAATTTGTTTAAACGGAGTGTTGGTTGCATCCCCTGCTCCGTATACACCAGGTAACGAAGTAGCACCTTTAGCATCAATTAATATTTCACCAAACTTACTGAGTTCAAGTTCGCTGTCTTTTAACCACTCAGTGTTTGGAATTAAGCCAATTTGTACAAATATACCCGCAAGGTTAAGCTGTTTGCTTTCACCTGAAACACGGTCTGTGTAACTTAAACCGGTAACTTTTTTACCATCGCCAAGTACTTCTGTTGTTTGAGCACTTTTAATAATAGTAATATTACTTAGGCTATTTGCTTTACGAATAAGGACTTCATCAGCGCGAAGTGTATCTGCAAATTCAAGCACGGTTACATGCTCAACAATATTTGCCAAATCTATTGCGGCTTCTATTCCTGAGTTACCGCCACCAATGACTGCAACAGGTTTACCTTTAAATAAAGGACCATCACAATGGGGGCAATATGCAACACCATGACCACGGTATTCTTGCTCGCCAGGTACATTCATTTCGCGCCAACGCGCACCGGTTGCAAGCACTAACGATTTAGCAGTTAACACTGCGCCATTTTCAAGCGTAATTTCGTAACCATTACTACCGCTAGTAAGCCCTGCTGCGCGCTGATTATGCATTACATCTACATCGTATTCTTTAACGTGTTCTTCAAGCTGAGCAACTAATTTTGGACCTTCTGTTGCTTTAATTGATATAAAATTTTCTATGGCAAGTGTGTCAGCAACTTGTCCGCCAAATCGGTCGGCAACAATACCGGTATTTAAACCTTTTCGTGCTGAATAAATAGCGGCCGATGCACCTGCTGGCCCGCCGCCAATCACGAGCACATCAAACTTGTCTTTTTTGCTTAGCGATGCAGCTTGTCGCTCTGCACCTTTACTATCTACTTTATTAAGTATGTCAGTAAGGCTTAGTGCACCTTGGCTAAATGGTTCTCCATTTAAATATACAGCCGGTACCGCTAAAATGTTTCGCTCTTCTACTTCTGCTTGAAATAATGCGCCATCAATCATCGTGGCTTTAATATTGCTGTTTGTCGCTGCCATCGTATTGAGTGCTTGCACTACTTGCGGACATGTTTGGCAACTTAAACTTATATATACTTCAAAGTTAAGCTCTTGAGTAAGCGATTGTATTTGTTCAATGTCTTCACTTTTTGCTTTACTTGCGTGACCGCCTGTATGTAAAAGTGCTAACACTAAACTTGTAAATTCGTGCCCCATTGGTACACCCGCAAACGTAATGTGGGTATTATTTAAAGGCGAATGTACAACCATAGACGGGCGGCGTGCGCTTGTGTCTGGGTTGTTTATTACTGTAATTTTGTCGCTCAACGATGCTAAATCGTTTGCGAGACTTTCTACTTCTGTTGATTTTTTGCTGTCGTCCAAGGCGATAAGCAGCTCAACTGAATGTTTAAGCGATTCAAAATGGCTTTTTAATTGATTTTTAATGTTGTTGTCTAACATGGCTTAAGCCCTTTAATGGATAAATAAAACAGCAGTAACCCCATGCCATCAATGTATGTGCTAAATCTCAGAGTAAATATTGATGGCAAAGGATAAGGCAGTTTCCTGCCTTAATTTATAACGTTGGTTTAATTAAAATTAAATTTTACCAACTAGGTCAAGTGAAGGTGCAAGTGTGTCTTCACCTGGCTGCCAAGATGCAGGGCAAACTTCACCGTCATGAGTTGCAATGTACTGTGCAGCTTGAACTTTACGAACTAGTTCTTTAGCGCTACGGCCAATACCTAAATCGTGAGTTTCAATAATTTTAATTTCGCCTTCAGGGTTCATTACAAATGTACCGCGAAGTGCTAAGCCTTCTTCTTCAATCATTACACCGAAGCTGCGTGTAATACGGCCAGTTGGGTCACCAATCATTGGGTAAGTAATTTTACCAATAGTGTCTGACGTGTCATGCCATGCTTTATGAGTGAAGTGAGTGTCAGTAGATACTGAGTAAACTTCTACGCCCATTTCTTGAAGTTGTGCGTAATAATCTGCAACATCGCCAAGTTCAGTAGGACATACAAATGTAAAATCTGCTGGGTAAAAGAAGAAGATTGACCATTTACCTAGAACATCTTTTTCAGACAATTCTACAAAGTCACCGTTGTGGTAAGCGGTTGCATTAAATGGTTGTATTTTTGTATTAATTAAAGAAGTGCTCATGGTATTTCCTCATTTATATTTAAAGTATTTATAAAGTAATCAACGCTGCCAATTAAAGTGGCCTGTCGCGTTGGCTTGATTAGTACAATACGGCTAATGAGGAATTAAATAAAATTGATTGTTTAGATTAAAACAATCGATTTTTTGGATTGAACTTTATAATACCTTTTACCGTAACCATTCTTAGGATTGTAAAGTTGGCGAATTATTAAGATCGCTAATCCCAATACTGCTACAATAGCCGCGCTTCAAATAAGTCATTAAATATAAGGCACACCGTAATGGAAAAATTTGTTAACCACATCCAACTAGGTTACTTGGGCTTAATCCCTTTTTTAGGGTGTGTAGGTTGGCCACTCATGTTTGGCAGTAATAGCCTTAACTTAGAGTTTTTTACTTTTTACAGTATTGCTATATTGGCTTTTATGGCGGGTAATTTATGGCGTGCGGGCGAGCAAAGCTATAGCAATGCAATTAAAGCTGTATTGCCTGTTATTCCTATTCCATTTTTATCGTTTATACCTACCGAGTGGACACTTGCATGGTTAGGCGCCAGTTTTTGGCTAGTACTTATTTTTGAAAAAACCACACCTCAGTGGCAAAGCTACCACAAAGATTATCAAAAAATGCGTGTTGTACTTACCTCCGTTGTGTTTGTTTGTCATATCCTTACTATTGGTATGAGTATTTACCCTAAATAGTGGTTGTAAACTTAAACATTGCGCGGTAATAAGGTAATATCCGCGCACTGCTATTTGAGGACACACCATGATTGACCAACTACGCCAACAACTTGATGAACTTGGCGAAAACTACGTAGAAAAAAACGCTGCATTTAAAATCAAAGTGATCCCATTTTTTTGTGCTATACGCATTAAAAAAGACCATAAAAGCGAAGGTCGTTTAAGTTTTTATTCAAGCCAATTACTTGAAATCTTTTTAGTCGTGCTATTTTTATTATTCGGTTTAACACTTTACGACACTAATGCAGGGTTTACCCATGGTCCTATCCATATTGCATTTGCCATTTTAATTACTTTTAATCTTATTATTAAGCAAATCGCGATTGAAGGATTAAAAACCAGACTCGCGTTTCACCGTTTAATAGCAGCAAAAGCACAAACTAATAGTGACAATGTTAGTTCGACAGAAAGTAAAAATATAAAGTAAATTATGTATTTAAATAATAAATGGCGGATCCTTACGGTGGGCGATGGCGACTTATCGTTTTCAAATGCCATCCGTAACCATGTAAACCCACAAACGCTAGTTGCTTCTACCTACGACGACGCAACTACCATTGAGCAAAAATACCAAAACAACGCGCTAAACAACCTAAAGGCGCGTAACGTTCACGTACTTAATAGCTTTGATGTTACAAATACGGCGTGTTGGCAAGGCTTAAAAGGGTATTTAAATAGCTTTGATGTGGTGATTTTTCAGTTTCCGTTAATTCCTGCTTTTGTAGGGCGCGAAGCGTTTGAAAGCAATACACGCCAAAACAGTATGAATGTACTTAACCGCGCCTTGCTACATCAATTTATTAAATACGCTAATGAGTTTGCACTAGACCCTGGTGGTCCAATGCTATGTTACATCACCTCTAAAGATGTTAAACCGTATCGTGAGTGGAATATAGAAGGCAGTTTAAACGATCGCCTAAACATTGAATATTGTGGACAAATGCAATTTGATATTAGCCACTTTGAAGGCTATAAAATTCGTAATGTTGACCGAGATAAGCACGTAAAAGATACCAGCGGTATAACCTACGTATTTAGCCCTAAAAATATTGATACACACACTAGTGAATTAAGCCCACAGCTCACAAAGCCTGCTTACTTAACACCTAATCATTGCTCGCTTTGCCGCGTTGGTCCATACATGGCAAGCGAGGACGAAACTAAACATTTAAACGCTAAAAAGCATCAGCAAATGTTGCATCTTGAGAGCGATTGGCAACAATGGTTAAATGAGTTTTATAGCTAATTAATAGCCCTACTACAGTTGATTTAATTATACGTTTTCGCGTTTAATTAAATCAGCTGCTTTTTCAGCAATAGCAATAACCGGTGCATTAGTATTACCGGTTATAATATTTGGCATAATAGACGCATCAACCACGCGCAAATTACTCATTGCATATACTCGTAAGCTGCTATCTACCACTGCCATTGAGTCTTGCCCCATTTTACATGTACCAACCGGATGGTATTCGGTATCTGCAGTTTGGCGAATAAAGGCGATAAGCTGATCATCATTATTTATATCAAGCGGATAAACCATTTTTCCGCGTATATTATCAAAGGCTTTGCTTTGCATAATAGCGAGTGTTTTTTTAAGCCCCAATAACATTACCTTTAAATCATCAGGGTGACTTAAATAATTAGGGTCAATAAGTGGTGCGCTACGTGGATTTCTATTGGCTAAAGTTATAGTGCCTCTACTTTTAGGTCTCATAATACTGCTATGAATACTGCAACCATGTCCGTAATGAAGTTTACGGCTATGATCATCAACCAACCCAATAACAAACTCTAGTTGTACATCGGGCGCAGGTGAGCCTTCAAATAGCTTTATAAATGCATGCGACTCTGCAAAATTACTGGTTAAACGCCCTTGTCGTTTACTAAACCAATCTACACACCCTTTTAAAATATGCCCTATACCTAATGGGCTCATTCCAAATGTACCCTTATTGTATTTAGCTTTAAATAATGGCACTACCGTTAGGTGATCTTGTAAATTAGCACCCACACCTTCAAGCGGTACGGCAATTTCAATATTATGCGCTTTTAAGTGTTCCCTAGGTCCAATGCCTGAAAGCATTAATATTTGTGGCGAATTAATAGCACCGGCGCTAAGTATGACCTCTTTTTTTGCAATCAAATCAACAACCAGGTTATTACGCTCTATTTGTACTCCTTTTGCGGTGTGGTTTTTTATATTTATTTTATTAACGTGGCTATTCGTTAATGTAGTTAAATTTAATCGGTTTAAATGCGGTGTTAAATACGCTTTTGCCGCACTACAGCGCTCACCATTATGCTGAGTTACCTGCGATAAACGTGCACCGCTTTGCTCTTTGCCATTTATATCGTCGCTAATATTAACGCCTTGCTCGGCGCAGGCATTTAAAAAATACTGGTTTACATGGCTTGGATTATTTAAATCTTGTACATGTAATGGGCCTTTTGCACCGTGCAGTTCGTTACGTATAAACGTTTTATTGTTTTCGGCTTTAATAAAATAAGGCAATAAACTATCAAAATCCCACCCCGTATTACCATTAAAAGCCCATTGGTCGTAATCGTATTTATTTCCTCTTATATAAACCATTGCATTGGTAGAGCTCGACCCACCCAGCACTTTGCCTCTAGGTACAAACCCACAACGATTATTAAGTGCTTTTTGCGGTACGGTATTGTAATGCCAGCTATTAATGCCATAAGGCACACTCGCTGCAATACCCGCAGGCATTTGTACAAACGCGCTGTTATCACTACCGCCAGCTTCAATTAAACACACACTTACATTTTTGTCCTCAGATAACCGCGAGGCAATTACGCAACCGGCACTGCCTGCGCCAATTACAATGTAGTCAAATGTTGTGATGCTCATGGTGTACCCTAAGTAAAATTCAAACCGCTTTAGCCGCAATAATGCATTTTAAAAGCCAGTAAAACTTGATATTTTTAGACATGGCTTGCAGTAAATGTATTAAACTGGTTAATTATTTAACTAGCTAGCACTATTAATTTTTAATAAATTGGCAGTGCTTTTTTCAGTGATTTTTCGATATTTTTTTAGCACTTTTAGCAATACTTAAGGTTAACTATGAGCAGTCTGATTAGAGCTACGGCATTGCAGGGTATAGATACGCTAATTTTAGAATTAGGCGGAGATCCGCATACAACTCTGCAAAGCTGTAATATTAACGTTGATTTTAAAAACCTCGAAAACCAATATTTACCTTATCGTTATTACGCTGAACTATTAGAGTACTGCGCTTGTAAATTCAATTGCTCTAGTTTTGGTATTAAGCTTGCCAGTAGGCAAAGTTTTGATATTTTAGGGCACGTTGCAATAGCAGCAAAAAGCGGAACTAATTTAGGTGATGCACTTAGCTGGGTTGTTAAATACTTACATTTACACAGTCCGGCACTGAGCTTAACGTCTCATCCTTTAGAGGATGAAAAAAGCTTATTTTTATCATTCGAAATTAACCTAAAACCCTTACCTAATATTAACCAAGCGTTTGAACTAACCATTGGTTTAGCGTTAGCTATTATTAAAAAGCTGAGTAATAATCGCTGTAAACCAATTAAAGTATTTTTACCCCAAAAATTAAGTACTAATACACGTGCTTATAGCGCTTATTTTGGCTGTAAAGTGATAGAGCATCGCAATAGCGCCGGTATTGTAATTACAAAAAGTGATTTAGCACTTAAGCTTGAACATACACAACAAAGCAAAGTACGGGCAGCGCTAAGCTTTTTAGCAAAAAATGCAGAGCACGCACAACAATTACCTAATCAAGTCAGTGCGTTAATAAGACCCATGCTCCCTATTTATCAATGTAGTAACCAAACTATTTCAGCTGCGCTTGGCATGCATCCGCGTACTTTACACCGGGAGCTTGCTAAACATAATACAAGCTTTGTAAAACTCAAAGATGCCACACGCCGTGCTTTAGCTGCGCATTATTTAGCGCAAAACCAATATACTCTATCAACCATATCAGAGCTTTTAGGGTATCAAGAGCAAGCAACCCTAAGTGCTAATGTTAAACGCTGGTTTGGTTGCTCTCCTAGAGCATATAGAACTAAAAAAATGATAGAATAAACGCTCTTTTATTTTCTAAGGAGTGGGTATGAACTTTGTTATTGTTGGCACCAATTTTATTAGCGACACTTTATTAGCCGCTGCAAATACATTAAATGGTTTTAACTTATATGGAGTGTGTTCACGTGCACAATCAAGCGCAAAAGCATTTTTAGCCAAGCACCCACAAAATGTACAAGCAAAAATCTTCACCTCAATAGAGCAAGTATGTCAGGATCATAATGTTAATGCCGTATACATAGCCGCCCCTAATAGCTTGCATAAACAATACGCCGTAATGTGTTTGCAAGCTGGTAAACATGTACTTGGCGAAAAACCATCAGCAGCAAATTCTAAAGAACTAACAACCATCATTGCTACAGCTAAAAAGCATCAACGCTTATATATGGAAGCGATGATGACTACCCACCTGCCAAACTTTGCACTATTACAACAAGCAATGGTTAAAATAGGCACACCGCGTAAATATATTGGGCAATACAGTCAGTATTCGTCTCGCTACGATAAATACAAAAATGGTGAACGCCCAAATACTTTTTTACCTGAGTTTGCTAACGGCGCGCTAGTCGATTTAGGCATTTACCCGCTTTATTTATTAATAGCACTGTGGGGAGTCCCCAATAATGTAAGTGCAAGCGGTGTATTACTTGATACCGGTGTAGATGGCGCAGGTGATGTATTACTAAACTACGCTGATAAACAAGCGGTTATTAGTTACTCTAAAATATCGCAAGGCGATAATATAACCGAGATACAAGGTGAACTTGGTCGTATTCGTATCGAAGCTGTATCACAACTTAGAAAAGTAGAATTTATTGCAAATAATGGAGAGCGTGAATTAGTATCTATCGCGTTTGATGAGCACTTTATGAAATTTGAAGTTGAGCATTTTATGAAATTAGCGAGTCAAAATCAGTTTGAATCAGATGTTAATACACATCAACTTTCACTAAATGTTATGAATGTGCTTGACGAAGCACGAGCGCAATTAGGGGTTATTTATCCAAATGACAAGCAAATTTAAGGTATAAGTTGCCTTAATAGCTAAATTTAAGATGGGCGTTAACCAACGACAATCAACGCCCATGGGAAGTCTAATTTAACTTTAAAGCGACAACACTGGCTTACAAGCATCTGTAATTGCTTGCCAGTTTTTGTCTTCAACGTGTTTTGCATCTACAACCCACGTACCGCCAACAGCAAATACATTTTTAAGCGCTAAAAAGTCATTAAAGTTAGCACCGTTTATACCGCCAGTAGGGCAAAATTGGCATTCTCTAAATACGCTTTTAACGCCATTTAAAAAGTTAATACCACCAGCAAGGTTTGCCGGAAATAATTTCATTTCTCTAAAGCCAGCTTGATAAGCTAATGCAATATCTGACGTATTAGAAACACCCGGTAATACCGGCACACCACTTTGTACTAGTGCATCAAGTAATTTAGGGGTTACAGCAGGTGTTACAATGTAATCTGCACCAGCATTTAGCGCATCTTTTAAAATAGGCGTATCAATAATTGTACCCGCACCTACTTTTAAATTTGGCATAGCCGATTTGATTGCTTCAAGCACTTCAAGAGAGCTTTCGTGACGTAACACTACTTCTACTAAATCTATTCCTGCAGCATGCATAGCTTGGGTAATAGAAACTCCCGTCCTTGGGCAATCCGTTTGGATGATCGGTAATAGTTTTTGACCATTCATATACTCAGAAAACAACATAACCTACCTCTTTAAGTCACGTAAAATACGTGCCTATCAGTTAATGCGCCTTAGTGCTTTATAGTCACTTTGGTCGCTCTAGATGTGAAATTAATTACATCTGTCATATTTTGTTTGTGATACTCACGTTTTAACAAGCTTTGCTAACAACGCTTTTTGCAGAAATCACCGTGTTTTGTAAAAGTTATATTGGTACACTACCTTTACTTAATACTTGGTATTAATAAGCCGTACTGACGTAAAAGCCAGATATAAAATGCATTTTGTGCGTTTATTATGCTCTTTATGTAATAATTTATTGGTTTGTTGTTCATTAAATTATTTGAGTTATAAATAAATTTTATACGTATAGTTACTCAAATATTGTTTTTATAATTTTTATCAAAACAACCTTTAGCCAGTTAAACCTTACCATCGGCATATTAAAATTAATAAGCTAACTCTATTTAGTTAGCAAAAATAGCACATGAAAATTTACCAATCAAGATTACCAATTAATTTATTTTCAACTAAAATTGGTAATATATGATAAAATTACCAATAATATGTTGTAGTTTTTGGTAATAACATCGTTTTTGATTTTTGACATTGTGGTTAACTTTACGGTAACCTTTCGTCTTAACATTTGGTCTATACTCTAGGTTTTATAGGACTTAGCGCCAATGGTCCTTAAGGTAATGAAGGTAAAATATGGGAAATCGTCGCTTATTTTGGCGCATAGTTGATAAAGTTGAGTCTTTAATAAACCAAGGTGAGTTTTCTGCTGGGAGTCGTTTACCCCCAGAAAGAGAGCTAGCAGAAATGTTTGACGTAAGTCGCCCTACGATTAGAGAAGCTATTATCGCATTAGAAGTGCGCGGCCGTGTTGAAGTAAAAACAGGCTCTGGCGTTTACGTTGTTGAAAAACACGACGCGCCAATAAAGTCTCAAGAGATCAGTGCGTTTGAGTTAACTCAAGCTCGCGCGTTAATTGAGGGTGAAATTGCAGCCTTAGCAGCGCAAAGCATTACAGAAGAAGAACTAGCTAAGCTACATAAAACATTAGTAGCAATGCAAGAAGGTCTGTATGTAGAACAAGCTGATCGTGAATTTCATGAAATAATAGCTCGCGCAACGCGCAACAGAGCACTCGAGTTTGCTGTTGCTAACTTGTGGGATTTACGTTTAACCAATTCGCAAATTGTGGCTGACTATAACAGCGTATGTAAAAATAATGACGATTGTGTAATGGATGAGCACACCGCTATTTATAATGCATTACAAAAACACGACGCCAATGCTGCACGCTCAGCAATGCACCAGCATTTTAATAGATTAATAAATGCGTTATTTGATGCTGTTGAAGCACGTGCACTTGAAGAAATAAAAAGAAAAAATAGCGAAAAACGCGGTCTTTATTCACTTGACGGTCTAGTTAAAAGCGCTCATTAATCTCTAAAACTAGTCAGCCCTGTGCTGGCTAGTTTTAATTTAGTATTCACGTTTATACTTATCAGCGTTATTAACGCTCTACAATAAACCCTCATATACCTATTATTAATCTCTACAAGCTAACCTAAGCAATTTTAATGGTACATTCGAACAGTTAGAAGCTAATATTTTAAAACACGCCAAATGCATTTACGCGCAGTTTTAATGTAATTAGTACACTCCCTTAAAATGAGTAACCAAGTAACTTAAGTTCAAGATAAATCTATCTCAAGCAGCTGTTTTCCACGCTAACACCTAACTGCGGTGCATTTACCAGCAACAGTCCAGCTATTGACGTGCCAATTAACCTATTGCCACTAAAACCATTGGCTAGATAAAGCATCAATATCCTTGCAGTTGAATACCTTGGCGAATACCTTAATCAGGTTCAGGTTAAATGAAATATAAGCTTAATTATTTTCATCAGGCATAAAAAAATCCCCATACGGGGATTTGGTTTCCTCTCACTGCAGTGGATGCTAAAGAATCTATGTGAGAGGACGCTTTAGCGATTGCAGTGTGTGCAAGAAGCTTTTTTTAAATTAGATTTTCAATAAATGTTTATTACTTACAAAGTTTATATATAGCCAACACATCTGCTGCGCTAACTGAGCGCGCGCCTTTGTGGCTTTTGACCCTATTAACTGAGTGTATACGAACAGCGTCTTGCGCCATTTTTTTAAACTTCTCATCAGGAATGCTTACATCTCCCAATGTTAAAAACGAATTAGTACTCTTAAACCACTTAACAACTTCGGTTGAAAGCATTTTAGCGGCTTTACTATCGTCAGTTTCGGTTACACCAAAACAACGCCGTGCTAGTTTAGCCCAGCGATGTGGCAGTACGTCTGCTAAATATTCCAAATACGCAGGAATAATAATAACCATGCCACGACCATGCGGTAAATCGTAATGAGCGCTTAATGGCATTTGAATCGCATGCATCGACATACAACCTAAATGCTCTCGTGCCTTAAAATTTGAGCGGCTATATACAGAACAAAGAGCCAGTTCTCCACGTACTTTAGCATCACCTAAATCATCAAGAGCTTTTTCAAAGTTATCCTTAACGCATAAAATCATTCCTTCCGTTGTACGGTCGGAAAATTCAGACTCATCCTCATCGCAAAGGTAGAGCTCTACTAAATGCGAAAAAATATCAATGCAGCTATCTTGAGTTAATCGCAGTGGCACAGAAGCTAAAATCTCTGGATCAACAATAGCTACTTTTGGTAAATAGTATGGCGAATAAGAAAGCGTTTTTTCTTTAGTTTCTGTGTTTTTAATTACCCCAGACGCATTAACTTCAGAACCTGAAGCTGAAACTGTTGGAATAGTAATTATAGGAAACGCGCCTGTATATTCACGTCCAACATGTTCATTACATGTAACATAATCCCATGATTTACCACCAGAAAATGCAGTTGCAGCAATGTACTTAGAAGCATCAATAATGCTACCACCACCAAGTGCTATTATTAGATCGCATTTTTCGGCATTAAAAATTTCAACTGCTTTATCAATGGCTTGGGTACGAGGGTTAGGCTCAATTCCAGCAAATACAGTAACGTCTAAACCCGCAGCAAGTAATACACTTTTTACCTTATTAATCACGGGGTCAAGAGCTGAGCCTGGGGTATAAGTAGCTATCATTACTTTTTTACCATATTGGGCTGCAATAGTACCGACTTCGCAAACCCTACCTTGCCCATAGATTAATTTAGTGGGAAAGCACCAATTAAAAGGTGTCATATTCGTTTACCTTACTTGTATTACGTTTTATTTTTTTAGTAAAACAAGTTACTGGTATAACCAATTTACTCACCACTTAATATTTAATATGCCACCAACAGTACAACCCATAAAAATATTGGTAAACAAACAAAGCAGACCAAATAATAGTTAACACAAACCAATCTGTCAACCAATCAAAGAGAAAGGCATTACCAAAACTTAAGCTGAATGACTTTTTAATACGACTAATGAGCCGAACAATTATTGATTTTAACAAGGTAAGTCTATTGCTCTAATACAGCCGGTAAAGTAGTTATAAGCACTTGGTTTTCCTTATTTAAAATAAGTAAAGTTACCCATAAAAATGCTCTTAGAATAAACTTACGCACATCAATAAAAGAATGTACCATGCAAAAATAATCGGTTGTAACCAAGGATAAACATGCAATCACCTTCTAAAGAATTTTTATTAGCCGTTATATGTGTACTACTCGCTATGATGACCATTCAATCTGGCGCATCAATTGCTAAACAGCTTTTTCCTATTGTAGGACCAGAAGGAACAACTGCCTTAAGGTTAGGCTTTTCGGCACTAATACTTTGCTTGGTATTTAGACCTTGGAAACACTTACCCGCAAAAGGCAGCCGCCTCCCTATTATTGTGTACGGTTTAAGCCTTGGTGGTATGAATATTTTATTTTATTACGCAATAGAACGAATTCCGCTAGGTATTGCTGTAGCGCTTGAATTTACGGGTCCTCTTGCTGTTGCATTATTATCATCGCGTCGCAAACGCGACCTATTTTGGGTTGCATGCGCCATTACTGGTATTTTGCTTTTATTACCCGATATGAGTGGGCAAGACAGCCTTGATCCAGTTGGTGTAATACTCGCTCTTGGTGCGGGTGCATGTTGGGCAGGTTATATATTATTTGGGAAAAAAACGGGCGTACAAGGCTCCGGCGGAGTAACTGTTGCGCTAGGTATGACAGTTGCAGCTATTGTACTAGTGCCTTATGGCGGAATTATGCAAGGTGCAGCGTTTACCTGGGAAATAATTCCACTGGGGATCGGCATTGCTATTTTATCAAGCGCATTGCCTTATACTCTTGAAATGGTTGCACTGCGCAATATGCCCTCACAAGGCTTTAGCATAATGATGAGTTTAGAACCCGCTGTTGCATCGCTCGCTGGGTTAATTATTTTAGGTGAGTTGCTTACCTTGTGGCAATGGCTCGCTATTTTACTTGTTATTATTGCATCTGTAGGAAGTTCATTTTCTAGTTCTAAAAAGCAGGCGCTTGATTAAAAAAAGCAGTCAAAATAAATAAAGTCACCCTATAGCATAGTGACTTTATTATATTCTCAGCGATAGTTTTTAACTAGCCGCTCTACTTTGTTTTTTATTGGTTGCCAAATAGCCAATCAATGAAATAAGCGGCATACCTGCAGCAACTAAAGCAATGCTATTCCAGCCTCCAGCTTCGTAAAGTGGGCTTGCAATTAAAGAGCCTACTGCGCCCCCAACAAATATGCTCGTCATATAAATAGCGTTTAAACGTGCACGGCTTTGAGGTTCTAGTGCATATACTGCGCGTTGACCCAACACCATATTTGCTTGAACTGCAAAATCAATAAACACACCTGTTAACGCCAACACAATAATACCGTACGGCAGCTCAAACAAGCTTGGTAAAAAGCACAGCACCGCAATTATTTTTGCTAATAAAGACACCTGATGCGTATATCCCTTATCAGCCAAGCGCCCTACAATAGGCGCAGCTATAGCACCGGCGGCTCCCACTAAAGCAAACAATGCTATTTCTGATTGCGATAAACCGTACTCGCGTGAAAGCACAACCGGTACACTGGTCCAAAACAAGCTAAACGATGCAAACATTAACGCTTGAAAAAGTGATCGTTGGCGCAAAACGGGTTGGCTTATCATTAACTGTTTTAACGATTTTAAAAGCTTAAAATACGTGGTTTTATGCGTAGGCTGCCGGCTTGGAATTGCAAAGTAAATTACGCTGGCAATAAATACCATACACCCTGCTGCAAAATAAAATACTGCACGCCAACCAAAATGATCGGCAATTAAACTCGATACAGGCCTTGCAAGCAAAATACCTAACAACAAACCCGCCATAATATTGCCAAGTACTTGTCCGCGCTTTTCATCTGACGATAAATGCGCGGCAAGCGGAATAAGCACCTGAACAGAAACAGAGCTAATACCTATCATTAAGCACAAAATAAGCATTACATTAGGTGTATCAGCTAAAGCAGTGCCAATTAAACTCAAAAACGACACAACTAACGTGATCAGCATTAATTTTTTATTTTCGACTAAGTCAGCCAGTGGCACTAAAAAAAATAGCCCCAAGGCATAACCTATTTGCGTAAGCGACACTATAAAACTAGCACTGTGTAGGCTTAATCCCACCTCAGGAGCAAGTAATTCAATAATTGGTTGAGCATAGTAAATATTGGCAACAATAAGGCCGCAACATAAAGCAATGATAGTAACGAGTGTATTGCTAAGTGGTTGCGGTGAAACGCCTGTTTGATTCATGATTATCTCTACTTTACAAAAATAATAAAACCCAACCTGCAAACGCAGATTGGGTTTTTACAAAAAACTATGTTTTATTTTATTGGCGATGGCTGCCCATGTGGGCTTGAACGTAAATATTGTTTTGGCGCAGTAACTTTAGCACCCAACTCTGCTGCTGCATGCCACGGCCAATGCGGGTTATATAAAATACCACGCGCAAGCGCTACACCATCAGCTTGCTGATCACTAATAATGTCTTCGGCTTGTTGCGCCTCAGTTATTAAACCCACTGCTATAACAGGCATTTTAACAACCTCTTTTATAGCCGTTGCAAATGGCACCTGAAAATTCTTAGCCACCGGTATATCTTGTTTTGGGCTCAAACCTGCGGTGCTTACATGAATAAAATCACACCCTAATAAATCAAGAGCTTTAGATAATTCTATCGATTGTTCTAAATCCCAACCACCTTCAACCCAATCGGTTGCCGAAATACGTACCCCCACCGCTTTTTCACTAGGGAATACAGCTCTTACAGCTTTAAACACTTCCAGTAATAAGCGCATTCTATTTTCTAGGCTGCCACCATAATTATCGTCACGTTTATTTGAAAGAGGCGACAAAAATTGGTGTAACAAGTAGCCGTGAGCACCATGTAGCTCAATTAAATCAAGACCCAGTTCATCAGCGCGTTTAGCTGCACTAACAAAATCTTTAATTAACGAATTTATGTCGTCTTGGCACATTGCTTTTGGTACTGGGCTGGTATCGTCGTAAGCAATTGCAGAAGGTGCCACTGTTTGCCAACCGTTAACCTCATCGGGTGCAATAGCGCCAGTATCTTCCCATGGTTTACCCGTAGAGGCTTTACGACCAGCATGTGCTAATTGAATACCAATAGGCATAGGACTGTACTGTCTAACTGCTTTTAAGCTTTTGCCTAAAGCTTGTTGAGTTTCGTTATTCCAAAGCCCTAAATCACCATAGCTAATTCGCCCTTCTGGGTTTACTGCCGTCGCTTCTAAAATAAGTAAACCGGCTCCGCTTAAACTCAATTGACCTAAGTGTATTGTATGCCAATCGCTAGCAGCGCCGTTGTTGGCTGAATATTGGCACATTGGCGCAATAATAATACGGTTATCTAACGTTAGTTGCCCAAGCGATAAAGGTGAAAATAGTTGGCTCATTGTTAATCCTTAAAAACACGTGCGCAACGGCACGGACAAAATAAAAAAGAGAATACGAAGCGGCAATCAAACACGCTCACTCAATAACTTATACTGTCGCTTATAATATCGACTTAACACTCTAAATGGGGATCAAAATACACTTTAATAGTGCTGATAAAAGTATAAGTAATGACATTATGAGCTATCAATTTTTATGTAATAACTTGTTTAACAAACGCAGAACAAAGCCATCATTTAAAAATGCATGACTATTAACTTTTAATTAAGACTGTAATTTTTAACTAATTTGTACCTAATTAAACTAACTCATTGCTTATGTTACCTATTAATAAAATAGCAAAGCCAAATTAAATCCATATTTATTCTTTAAAAGTGAATTAAAATTCAA
Organism: Pseudoalteromonas sp. SWXJZ94C; assembly: GCF_015864385.1. Taxonomy (NCBI): domain Bacteria; kingdom Pseudomonadati; phylum Pseudomonadota; class Gammaproteobacteria; order Alteromonadales; family Pseudoalteromonadaceae; genus Pseudoalteromonas; species Pseudoalteromonas sp. SWXJZ94C. Next base: position 119,056 of record NZ_JADYXF010000001.1, on the reverse strand, counting down.
TTTAGATATTCCAAGCTACTTCACTCCCTGATAAACTACTTTACTTAATTAACTGATGTTAAATTTTTGAATCTGGGGATCAATTTTTATGTTTAAACCAAGCTTGTTAACCTTGGCTATTTCGAGCGTCGTTTCTAGCGCATTTTTATTACCAAATGTTGCACTTGCTCAAGAAGAAGTTGCCGCTAAAAACAAATCACTCGAAGTAATTGAAGTTACAGCAACAAGACGCAGCGGCTCAGTGCAAAATGCACCATTAAATATCACCGCACTTGACGCTGATATAATGAAAGATCAAAACATTAGCGAACTTGCCGACATAGCACGCTGGGTACCTGGTTTAACAATTACTGATCAAGGTGGTCGCTCTGGTTCACCTATTATTGTTCGTGGTTTAAATACAAACTCTTCTGGTCCATCATCAGATGGCGGCACGGTATCTACTTATATAAACGAAATTCCGGTTTCGGTAGATATGCGCCTTGTAGATATTGAGCGTGTTGAAGTATTAATCGGTCCGCAAGGCACACTATATGGCGCAGGTACTCTAGGTGGCGCAATTCGTTATATGCTAAAGCAGCCTGAGCTTGATTTTACATCGCTTGAAGTTTACGGCGACCTATTTCAAACCAAAGAAAGTGATTCTGTAGGCGGCGAAGGTGGCTTTATATTTAACCTTCCACTAATTGAAGACAAGCTTGCAGTACGCGCCAGCTTAAACGTATATGAAGACCCAGGTTTTATCGATTACGGCTACGTAGTACGCGAACCTGGCGTATCGTTGCCAGATCCAGATTGGAGCGATAGCTCAGCGGTTAACAACAACCTTAAAAATGTAAAAGATGCCAACGGCGAGACCACCACAACAGGTCGTATTTCTGTACGCTTTAAACCAAATGAATCGTTTGAAGGTACGCTTAACTACTTTTACCAAAACCAAGACAGCGAAGGCCGCTCAATCGTTCATTACAACAGCCTTAATGCAAACAACGGTTTAAGCGACGTAATAGGCAAATACGAATCAGCTTATCGCTTTGAAGAGCCTCGCGAAAAAGAAGATCAATTACTAAGCCTTGAGCTAAAAGCCGACTTAGGCTTTGCAGAGCTCGTATCGGCAACCGGTATTTCGAGCTTTGATGCCGACGGCCAACGCGACCAAACAGACTTACTTATTCGTCTTGATTACGGCTATGAAGAGTTTCCTTCGTTTTCAACATTTACCCGTGAAATTGACGAAGAAGATACCTTCACCCAAGAAATCCGCTTAGTGTCGCAAGGCGACAGCGATTTGAACTGGATTGTGGGTGGCTTTTACAACAAAACAGAAACCGAAGCATCAAGCAGAGAGTTTACGCCTGGCTTTGATCAATTTGCCATAGACAACTTTGGTGGCGAACAACTAAGACCTGACTCATTAGAATACTTAGAGCTTACAAAAAGCACCGTCACTGAGTCTGCACTATTTGGTGAAGTTGGCTACCAAGTTACTGATAAGTTAGATATCACAATTGGCGCGCGTTTTTACGAATACGATGTAGAATCGCAAGCGGCTTTTGACTTCCCACTAGCAAATACATTGTATGGTGGCGCGGGTCCTGATGAAATCACTGTTGCATTTGAAAAAGATGAAGCCAGCGATAACGGTAACTTATTTAAATTTAATGCTAAGTATCAGTTCACTGATTCAGTAATGGGCTATGTAACGGTAAGCGAAGGTTTTAGAATTGGTGGTTCAAATGGGTTAGTGTCTTGCCCTGATCCACTACCTGCGGATCAACAAACTGGCTGTGGTCAACCTGACGAATTGTTATTTGATGCCGATACCACTACAAACTACGAGCTAGGCTTTAAAAGCACGTGGTTTAGAAGCCAACTACACTTTAACGCCGCGTTATTTAATATAGATTGGGATGATGCACAAATAACAGGTGCAACCGAAGTTGGGCAATTGCCATACCTTTCAAACGCCGGCAGTGCTAATGCAAAAGGGATAGAAATATCAACTCGTGCAATTTTATCTGACTCGTTTTCAGTGTATGCAACCTACGCTTATACAAAAGCAGAGCTAACATCAGATGCACCATTTTTGTTTAATGCCGACGGTACCGATGGCGCAGAAGACGGCGACCGTTTACCAGGCTCGCCTGAAAATCAATTTTCGATGGGTGTAAACTATCAAACAGAAGTCCTAAGCGATAAAACCCTTGATATTAACTACGGTTTAACTGCGCAAAGCGATGTACTTTCAAGAGTAGGACTTCATGATAACGGCGAAACATTACCGGGTTACAGTTTAAGCAATATATCAGCTAAATTAACAGCCGATGCATGGTCAACTACACTATATGTTGATAACCTATTCAATAAATACGCAGTTACCTCAGTTCGTCGTTCAGATGAGGACATAACATCAGCTAATGGCGCCGAAATACAACGTAACTATGGCTATTATATTAACCGCCCACTTACGGTAGGTGTTAAATTTAACTATAAATTTGAAATATAATTTAAGCGACTTTTAAGCAATGTTTTAGGCTCAAATTTATTTGAGCCTTTTTACTTTATTAACGCGTAACTAAACAATAATAATTACCAAAAACTATGCAACCAAACTTAAAGCAACTTCATCAAAGCGCTATTTACTCTTTAAACCAAGGTAAAATACAACAAGCCCATAAAACCTTGGTAGACTTGGTTACGCAAAAGCCCGACTTTGCTGATGGGTATTTTTTGCTAGCGATGGTTAATTTAACTGTTGGGCAAATACACAAAGCAATTAAGCTCATCGAAAAAGCCCTAACGCTTGGCAAAAGCATTGAATACACCGCGCAACTTGCAAAGTGTTACGCACTAACGGGCGAATTACAAAAAGCAAAAAACACCGCCTTAACTATACCCATTCAACAAATACAAAAACCGCTTGATGCCGACACCCTAGGCGTAGCCCTTACTCAAGCAGGCTTGCACGAACACGCAATTAACTATTTTGAATGCGCTATTAAACTGGCTAAAGCAGCTAACAAAGCCCAGCCCCAGTTTTATTATAACTACGGCGTAAGCGCTAAGTTTTTAGGATTATTTGATAAAGCACAAGATGCGTTCGAACATGCTATAGCGATTAGCCCACTTCATCATCAAAGTCATTTTGCACTAAGCGACTTAACTAGAGCAACCGCACAAAACAGCCATATAAAACGCTTAAAAAATGTATTTGAGCAAGTAACACACCCCGATGCAAAACTACATATTGGCCATGCTTTAGCAAAAGAATACCAAGACTTAGGTGAGTTTTCAGAGGCTTTTAACGCGTTAGAACAAGGTAAAGCAACAAAACGTGCTGTGCAGCCGTTTGATCATAAAAGCTCAACTGCGTTATTTGAACATATTAAACGCTTAAGTGAACAGCACACACAAGCGCGAGTACAAGGTAACCCAACGGCAGAACCTATTTTTGTATTAGGCATGCCCCGCTCTGGCACCACATTGGTTGAACGTATTTTATCGAGCCACAGCGACGTGCAGTCGGCAGGTGAATTACAAGACTTTGGCTTAAGTGTTAAAAAGCTCAGCCAAACACAAACACCCCATGTACTCGACAACCAAACACTCAGTAAAGCGTACGAGCTTGATTTTAATCAGCTTGGCAGCACGTATTTAAACGCAACGCGTGTAATAACGGGCAGCCATAAACACTTTATTGATAAGCTCCCGTTTAACTTTTTTTATATCGACTTAATAACCAAAGCACTGCCAAACGCCAAAATAATTTGTATGCTACGTGACCCAATGGACACCTGTATTGGCAACTATCGCCAATTATTTACCATTAATAACCCGTACTACGCCTACTCGCTCGATTTACTCGACACAGCCAAATTTTACAGCCGTTTTTATAAGCTAATGCAGCACTTCAGCGCCCTGCACAGCAATATAAAATTAGTAAAATACGAAGAATTGGTAGCAAAGCCCGAGCAGCAAATAAAAGACTTAGTGAGCTTTTGTAACCTAGAATGGCAAGAACAATGTATAGATTTTCACTTAAACAGCGCACCGGTTTCTACAGCAAGTAAAGTGCAAGTACGCCAGCCACTCAATAATAAAGCAATTGGCCGTTGGAGAGCGTTTAAGCCCCATACTGATGAAATTGAAGCGTTATTTATTGATGAGGGTATTTTGTAAGTCAATATATAAAATGCTACTAATTATTTTAATCCAAGTAGGTTAAAAGTCATTTAAAGCGGTTTAATTAGCTACTTGATTATTCATATCGTCAATATACGCCTGTTCAAAATTCTCCCAATCATATAAAGCTTCTGGGTTGAAATCTTGCCCTTCAGGCCACTCCAAGTTCTCTACATCGTTTAAAAATACCTGATTAAAGTATTCACGTTTTTTTAAACTTTGCATCCAGCCAACGCCTATTACGGGTTCAAAGTTTATTACTTGAATTTTTTTATCAGCAAACGTAATTGCAATTATATAATCTTTAATAATTTCAAAATGTGTAATTGCCATTGAATCTAACGAAGTCATTATTAACCTATATTATTGGTTTTATTATAAATTTTATTAATTAGATTAGCTGTTTAAAAGCATAAAAAATTGATAACCAACGTTAATCAATTTTTTATAGCTTCGCCTTAGCGAGCTGCCACAATAGAGCCGATAAAATCGTCAACTGAGTCAGTAATAATTAAAACCTCAGCCGGCGTCATACTCACGTCAATATAAACAACACTCGGCACACCGCCAGGTCCAACTTTGCGATAATCGAGACACAACTGCGACTCAGAATGTGACGCAATAATAATCAGTAATTTTTTATCCAAAATATTAACGCTTCTAAACCAATCAGACTCTTCACCATGCTCCCAAGAATCAATGGTTTCAATCCCATCAACAGTCGCATTAGTCCAGTTGGTTGTGGCATTATTAAAAAGATCTTGTACGCATTCATCCAGCTCACCGCCATTTTGGATTAATAGCTGCTCCATTAAAGCGTGCGGAATAGTTATGCCTAATCGACGAGCTTGCAATTCGATTAACGCTTTTTCGATGCTTGCATAGCGTTCGGGTATAAAATCGGTGTTCCAAATCGAATTCTCATGCTCTGGCGTTGGAATCAAACCTTGATGTTTAGCTTGTCTATACTCATCCACCCGCTTTCGAATATCCATTAATGGTTGTTTTTCAAGCATTGTAAAATTCCAATTTTTAGTTCTTAACGCCCAGGCCATTGGGCTCAATAGTAAATTAATTAAACCTTTACCTGCATTTTAATCATCAAATATTGGATAAGATACACTAGGATCACAAACAAAATAAGCATATGCTAAAACCATTATTTTTTATGCTTAAAGGCCTTTAAACTCACATGTTATTTTTACCAAAGCAAACTACTTTAAAATTAAAAGCGTAACGCTGTTTTTATAAATAATCGCCATCAATATAAAACTGCGGAATAAAGTCTGATTGCACGTTTATTTCTTTACCAAGGTCTTTTGCCATACATGCTAAACCGAGCAAATTAATTGGCATGTAAAAAGTAGGTTGTTCATACCCCTCTAAATCACGGTGGCGCTCACAATACTTCCAATTTTCGGTTAGTGCACTTGCTAATGCTTCGCTCGGTGTTGCTTCTGATTGTGTGGTAAAGGAAATAATAAAATCTGATTTTGCACCAGTACCATACGCAACCCATGGTTCTTTTTTGCCGCCTTCAATCACTTCATCCATTAACTTGTTGAGAATTTCAATGCCTTTGGGGCCTGATTCACGACGATGAATACACTGTATTAACTCGGTTAATAAATACTCTGCTTCGGGGTTTTTAGAAGAACACTTTCGCATTAACGACACAGGAAACTTAACCAAGCTGTCCATCGCGTCATAGTCACGCACAATTGCTGCAGCAAAAAAAGCTTCTTGCCAACGCATCGCATGTAATCGCCCGTTTTCTAATAAACCTAGGCCGTTGTAGGTGGCGTCTAATATATCGTCAATCACGATACGCTGCTCTTTTTTAGGCTCTCGACCTAGTCTAAAAATAGCCTCACCGGCTCTTGCTACTATTTTTAATGCTTTTATGGATTTTTGCTTGTTTTCATCCGTTAAATCAAACGACCACCATTGGCAGATTTTGATTGCATTGCCAAAAACGCTTATTAAATTATCTCTTTTAATAGGTAGATCTTCAATCGAGTCATCATAAATTTCTTCAAATCGTTCAGTATCATGCTCTAAAAACGTAGGTTCATAATCGCGTGTTATATTAATCATTAGATTTTCCTTCTTTACTAGCTTTTATTCTGTTTTTAAATCGCTTCATAGTGGTTGTATCATTTTTAATACTTGAGTCAGGGTTTAACTTAGTGCTTGCATGCCAATACTGTATCTGACTTTCTGTCTCTTTTTCTTTTAGTAGTTTTTTCCCAACTTCATTTTGCTTAAGCACATTGGCTATTTTTTCTCTTCTGTGGTTTTTAAACACGTGTATTGGTTATTTATCTTTATCTGTTATTTATCTTTATTAGCTATTTCAGGTAAAAATTCACCCGTCACTAGCCAATTAGGGATGTAATCAGTTTCAAAATCTAATTTGTAACCGTTTCGGTCGTAAGCAAACGCGGCTGCTGCAATTAAAGGTAAGGAAATCCAACCTGGCTTTTTGTAACTATCTTTTTTCCAAAAATCTTTATGCTTTTCTACTGCATCACGCATTTCACTATTAAATTCGGCCTCGGCATCAGGGGTAAAAATACAACGGTACACTGCTATTAAAGGTAATAAAATACGATAAGAATAAGGTAGGCGGACATCATCCGGATCGTCGGCTAGTAATGCCTTTTCTAACAGGTCCCCCATATCCGCACCGCCGGTAAATAAGTTTTGCATAATATTAACTAACGCCAAATCAAAAGTATTACACTTGAGATTCGCATTTAAAAAAACGATTTCATCAACTTCTCTCAAAGAGTGAATTGCTGAGCGATCACGTAAAATGACTGCGCTATAATAAGCATTTAACCATGCATCGTTATCCACAAAATCAGTTTTACGAGCCCCCGTCAATTCAAAGGTTTCACCATCAATAGTAACGGGGAACTTTTCATCAACACGCATAACAAACTCAAAATTTGCTGTGCCAAATTCTTTAAGTAACGTGAGATAACGCAATTGTGTCGAGCGGTCTAGATCCGCCAGAACTGCTCTTGCAAATGCATCTAAAGCGTGTTGGATAGAGCTACCTAGAACCTCACCGTTATTTGTATTCTTAATGGTATTTATCTTACTTGGTATTCGCTTTTCAAATCTATTAATACCTTTAATGACTATTTCCATATGCGTTTCTTTATAGTGTCGTTCTATCATTCGTCTGGTACCCATTTGTCGTTTTTAAATGAACTTAGTTCGGCTTTTACTTTTAAAGACCCACCTGTTTTTTAAATGTAGGATCGTACTTATTAGAATTAAAATCAAAACGCAGGTATTTTGTGCCTCTTTAATTTTTTATTTCATGTTTATTATTTTATTTTCACGGTATTCAGATGCGTCTTATTCACCCTGTTTATCATTTTTTATTTTGCGGCTACCTCTTGTTGAAGCCCCGCCTTTTGCCTCAACAGTAATAATTTCGCCTGTATCTTTATTATAATAAATAAACTTAACGAGACAGCGACTCTAATTGCTAAGTAATTAAAACTGCTTAATTAACGTATAGGGTGCATCGGCAGTTAACTGTGTCACAATATAATTATAAGAAGAGTAATAATCTCCGCCCTCCACTGAGTTTTCTATGTACAACACCATATCCTCAATGCCATCTTGGTTATAATCACCCTTAGCCATTATTGTTAACCTTTGAATACCGCCACTGTTATCGTAATAAATAGCTTGAGCATCATTTACAGGTACTATCTTTTGAATGTGGCTCATTTCATCCCAGCTACTTGCTTTTGCTAAGCGGCGCTCATCATCATTCGAAATAATTAAAGCGAGCTCAGGCGGCATTTGTTTTGGTAATGCTAAACTGTGTTTAAATGAGCTTAAAAAGCTTTTATTTGAAGGCGTTAACTGCCCCATATCGCGCCAGGTCGAACACGTTTTTTTAAAGTCCTTTAGTATAGATTCAGCCTGATAATTTGTTGTTTTGTAGTTTTCATTAGCAGCCTTAAGCAATGTTTTACAGCTATTCACATCCATATCAGGCTTACCATCAAGAGTAAGTACTTTTGTAAAATACCATTGTTTATTCAATAGCGTATTAACCTGCTCCAAACTGTCGGATGTTACTGGTTCTATAAATAACCCTCTGGTATTGCTCTTTAAGTTATATGTAGGCGCTATGTCATTTACTTCAATATTCGCACAGGCAGTAATCGGTATAATAGTTAAAGCGAGTAACAGTGTGTTTTTAATCATTTTGTGCTCAAAGTGAAAGGAAAAGAAGTGAATTTAGAGCGGTTTGTACTGCATTTACATCATCTGGCTTATTTGCGCCGCCAATCCCTACAGATTGGATTAATTTCATTGCTGGCATCGAAGTGTCCTTTTCTTTAGTGTTATGTTTTTTAAGTACAATGTGTTAGTGGTAAATTAACACCCACTATTTAAAGTGTTGTCTTTGTTATTTATTTTGTTTTTTCTAAATTCAACATAATGAAAGTAGATGTATGAAGTCAAGATTTGATCCCATTGGCTTCACAAACAGAAAGAGGTAACAGACAAGACGCGACCATACTAGCTTTCTGGAAAAATTCGAAAAAATTGAGATCTGATTCCTCCAAATTTCAAGCCAACTGATTTATCAATTTTACGCCCCCTAAGATCATGCATATCTAACTCCCGCGCATTTTTCAAAGGTACTTCTACTAATCCTCCTTTATGGACATCAAGGTCACCCCATTTATTAATATCAATTTCCATAGAAGAGATTATTATTTGTGAGCCTGGGGAGCCTATAACCCCTACTAGAAGCGAAGGGCTTTCACTTGGGTTTTCTGCCCATTGAGGAATATACTTATTTAATTGCCAATATTTTTTAACCCTTGCTACTATTGCTGAGTCTTTAGGTGGTGTACTAATATCGTAACCAACCCTGTCCGAAAAGTTAATATTTGATATTCTAACAAACAAAATCTTTTTATTATCAATTAACAAATCTGAAAGTTGTAATGGTGCCTCAGCAAGTCGAAATGTTAGTTCGGGCTTTACTCCTATCGGTCTGAAGCGCCATTCTTTTTTCTCCTGCTTTTTATTACAAAATGGATCAATAGCAGAAATAAGTGCGGCTTCCACGGTTCGCGCTGTTACTTCATCATCAAAAGGTCCTGCAATATGAACACTATAACCACCACTTTCAATCAGCTCTTCTAGTGATTTATTATGCGTTTTAGCTTGATGTGATATTGCACGTTTTGAATTTTTTCCATAGCCTACATATTGTATATTCTGTTTTTTATCTTTGTAGATATAAACAAAAAATCCTCCATTCATCTTACCTTTTCCTTATTGAAATTTAATCGATACATACTAAAGCAACAATTTTAACGTATATTACTGAATTGCATGCTATTGATTTCACTTTCATTTAATCAATGTTCGCCCTCAGGCGAAGTTCCGCAGCGTACCATTTGCGCGCATTGAAAAGCCTTATTAAGCGAAAAAGACGAACCAAACTAGACAGCCACTTTAATTATATAAGCTAAACTGCCCCATTAAATAAGCCATTATCACTGTTAAATCTAAATTACACGCATGGTAATAACTGCATGATGCAGTATTAACTTTTTACTGAGTCGTTTAAGTTTTATGCGGGTAGCTTTTCGCCGTTACTGATGTTCGCTCACCTCTTTCAGTTTAAATTTTCAAAGTAACTTGCTTGTGAGGCAGGTCTACCTTCTGCGCCATGCAATACGCGTGTAAATTGGGTTGTAAGCTTTAACCCGTTTTCTGGAGATATATTTACTCTTGCTAGTATTAAGGATGGGTGTCACTGCAATTTGGTGCTGTCACTGCAATTTGGTGCTGCAATTTTAATAATATATTAATAAGTTTTACGATGGGAAGACCTACATACAATACAACTGGACTTAGATTATATAGAGAAGTCACCCGAAACTAATGAATCACATTTAGACTTATCATACCTTGCACTATATGCTTATGCGACTTTGTTAGGTGCTAATCACGTTAAAATAAGGAACCCTATAAACAACGATGTTAGGGATTATTATGAAAGTAAGGGCTTCAAATATGATCAAAAAAGTAATAGCTGCATTAGGAGGGTTGCATAATGACCGATATCATTGAAAATTTTGATGCTGCTCACAATAAAAAACTTAAATCCTTATCAAAAGAAGAGCGTGCAAAAGCTGGCTTGAAAAAATTAGTTTTAGAGTTAGATAAAAATGAAATACCAGAACCTAAAAGATTAGTATCGGGTAAAATGATAGTAGATTTTGAAGAGGATTATGGTGATGAATAAACCCTTAACGAATAGAGAAGATTCTAGAAAAAGCTCCAAAGGGAGCTTTACCCCCCCCAGCACTAAGAACCGAAGAGATCAAATCTTAACTTCATACATCACGATTCTTGACCATTCGCTATTCGCTTTAGTCGAACTTCACTAAAGTGCCATAAGCAGGCATTGCTAACCCCGCCAATTATCAATATTGGTCTTGAACATCTTTAAATGTTAAATTGTTGTCGGCAAAAGTTTTTGAAAAAAAGGATAAATGATGGAAAGGGATTTAATTATCTATAAAATACATAAGTCAATGAAAGCATACGATATAATTGACCTTACAACCGTATCAATAGCCAAACAAATAGCAAAAAAAACAGAGCTGAGCTTTGATGCTGCCGTAAAAATAGCGATGGATGATATCCCCCGAGGCAAAACTAAGATACTGGACGTGTTGAAAGAAGGTTTCAGCTGTAAAGTTGAAAAAGGGGCTGTAAAACAAAACTATGACATAAATTTATTATCAAGCTACTTAGTACTTAATAAAAAAGCGTACATGGCTATAGGTAATCATTTACAGGGTTGTGGAGAGTTTGTACCGCTTGATTGTGAAAAAGAGCTGTTTTTATTCAATCCACTGATTTTTGAAGAAGAAGACGACTCATTAACCGAAACAGCTTACCTTGATGGCTTTGAAAATGGTCTTAAATCTCTAGTATTCAAATCTGATCTAAATCTTATATTCAAATCAAGTTCGCAAGGTGGTAGGTCTATTTATTGTAATGCAGCATTTAAAACTCTTGTAAAAGAAAATAACTTAAGTGGAATTACTTTTAATAGTGATTTATTAAGCCTTTTTACATAACCCAAAAAGCATTAGTTACGCTTCCTTACACCCGTAATTCGCCTAAATATTATAGTAAAAACCAAAGGAGCCTAAAAGGCAGCATGTCGATTCAATTTAGGCGCTGTATGGACTTTTCATCTTTTACTCTAAACAACCTATCAGCTAATGACAACTAACCCCAATTGACTGCACATCGCTCAATACAGCCCTTCAACTACACATTTTAACTAGGCGCTTTGGCTAATATATAACGCATAACTATTTACGTTTTATTACTTATAAATACAATTAGCAGCCGCTGATATTGAGTAACCGACTTTTTAGTTCTTTGCTGTAGGTACGGCTTACTTTCATTAATTTATCATTTTTTAAAATAGCGTTGTATTCGCTATTTCGTAGTGGTTCTAAGCGTTTTATGTGTTTTAAGTTTACGATTGCTGACTTATGTATACGAATAAAGTGAGGTGGAAGTGTGTCTTTTTCTAGGCTTTTCATGCGGGCTCGCATTACAAATGTTTCTTGCTTGGTGTGTACGCACATATAATCGCCGGCAGCGTCAATACATAAAATATCATCGTAGGGTACAAGTTGTATCGGGTTACGCCCATCTTGAATAATTAAATTGTTAGCCTCTGCTAATTTTTCTACTTTTGTAGCCGTGGGTAGTTGTGGCTGCTGCGCGTTTAAGTAGCTTTCACGCATTTCAAGCAGTTGTTGTTTGTTAAATACACTGTTTATACGCTCTAAGGCACGTTCGATTGCCTCCCCTAGCCGTTGTAATTTAACCGGCTTGAGTAAGTAATCTACCGCTTTCACTTCAAAAGCTTGCACTGCATGTTGATGAAATGCAGTAACAAAAATAATGGCAGGGCAATAATCGCCTGTAAAATATTTAACAAGTTCAAACCCCGATTTACTGGGCATTTCTATATCTAAAAAAATAAGATTTGGCTGAGTTTTATCAATAATACCCACAGCCTCGTCTACACTGCATGCGTGACCAATAACGTTAATTTGAGGAAATTTTTCAAGCCTTATCATCAACCCTTCAATGGCACTAAACTCGTCATCAACTATCAGTGTTGTTAACTGCATACTTTTGCTCCTGTGTACGCTGTAGCGGTATTGTCATATATACCCATGCACCGCCTTGCTCGCTATTACCCGTTTTAAATTGATTATTTTGAGGGTAAATTAAGCTTAACCGTTGCTCACAATTTTTTAAGCCTATGCCTCTTTGAGAGTGGCTATGTTTATTAAAGCCTTTACCTGTATCTGAAACCAAAATAACTAAGTTATTATTTTGCTGTTCTATTTTAACCGTTATAGTTATATTTTGCGCTTGATCCATTCCATGCTTTAACGCATTTTCAACCAGTGGTTGTACAAGCATTGATGGAATTAAAAAGTCACTGCATTGCGGCTCAGTTATAATATTTACATTGAGCTTATTGCCAAAACGACATTGCTCAATATCTAGATAGGTATTTAATATTTGCACTTCTTCGTGCACTGTTATTTTAGCTAGTGGATCGGTATATAAACTATAACGCAGCAAATCGCAGAGTTTCTCAAGCATATCAACTGCATGCATATTATCTTTTTTCAGGATTAACGTACAAATGGCATTAATGCTGTTAAACATAAAATGGGGATTTAGCTGATACCGCAGCATTTTAAGTTGGGCTTCGTTTGCTAAATTAAGCGCCGCAGCAGCTTTTTGCTTTTGCGCTTGGTTATCTAGGTAAGATTTAATACCAAAATAGGCGCCAGTCCAAGTCGCCAACATGGTTAAAGATGCTGTGCTCCATGTGCCAAAGTCAAACCAGCTCATAGCAGACCACCAATTGCCATAAAACCACTGTAAAGCTGTCCATTTAAAGACGGTCCACACTATACTTGCTATTAACAGCGCTGATACATGAAGTGTAATACTTATATTTGCCGATTTTGTTTTAGCAAGTAAGTAACATTTCCGCAGCCCTATCGTTATTAAAAACCCGCATAAAGTATCGAGTAATAAATGTGGGATATGAATTTGCCAAGGTTCGTTACTAGGGAGCTTTATCATTATTTCGGTTAAAAGTGCATAAATTCCCCAGCCGCTTAGCTGAAAAACCCAAAACAAATGACGCCGAGATTCTAATTTCACATTTATCCTAACTAAATAAAAGTCGCATATTATACCAGTCAACCTAAATATAAGGGCTGTTTAGCAAACACTAACAGCCCTACGTTTAACAATAAATGAGTATAAACGGCAATCAATACATATTAATTACTGCAATTTAAAATAATGCTATTGCTTTTTGTTGCTTTAACTAGCGCAACATTAGCAATTGCCAAATTAAGCGGCTGCTGAGCACTAATGCTAAGTATATCAGTAATTTCACTCAACGTTGATTGCGCTTTATTACAACCTAATTGTACTGCAACTGTTTTCCAACCTATACTTTTTAATTGAGTAAGTTGTGTGGCTATATTTGTTTGAGTAGAGCATGTTTGTTTATCACACATTACGCTCAAAACTCCTCCCTCAATTGGTGTATCGTCAACACGTATATCAAATTGTATGAATTGCTTATCTAGGTTTTCAAACTCACCCGTTGCTTGTTCAAAACGCAAACTGACCTTGCCAGCTCCCTCTTTATTATTCCAAACAAACTGCCTGCCATCTTCTTGATAAGCTAAGTTAACTGATTGCATAGAAATACTTTTGCCGTCGGCGCTCATGGCTGATGAGCTTTTAGTCATCATGTTGGTTTGAGTTTTGTCTGATAACGCCCAGCGAACGTTAGATGCTAGATTTCTAACAAAAAATGGGGTGCCTTGGCTGTCATTTACATTAATTGGGGGGCTGGTTTTTTCTGATAGTCTATTTACATTTTTAGGCTCTTTGTAACTAAGTCCATAACCATAAGCAAATAAAGAGTCGTAGTTTTTATCGCCTTTATTAAGAATAAATTGGTCGTCAAATTTGGGCCAAGAAAAGCTTAATTTACCTGTAAAGTCGTATTGAACCGCGTCGTTTTTATCTAAAAGTAAAACGTCAGCAACACCTTGCCCTTCAGAGCCTGGCAACCATGCGGCTACAAATGCATCCGACGCATTTAGCTCTTTGTTTACCCAAAGCGGACGACCACTTATAAATACACTCACTATCGGAATATTTTGCGCTTGTAGCGACTTTAATAAAGCGAGATCTTTTTTATCATCGCGCTGATATTCAAGCCCTTGTATATCGCCAAACCACTCGGCGTAAGGTTCTTCGCCAAACACGACTATTGCTACATCAGGCTTTTCCTTAAATTGTGCATTTTTCGATAATTCAATCTCGCCACCAGCACCAAGTACTTGCTCTTTTAAGCCATCATAAATAGATACTGCATTTGGAAAGTCGGCATTGGTGTTGTCGGTTCCTTGCCACGATACGCTCCAACCACCCGCTTGTTTGGCAATATTATGCGCGCCATTACCTGTCACTAATATTTTGCTACGCGGTGATATTGGTAACACATTTTGACTGTTTTTTGATTGGTTGTTTTTTAGTTTATTATTTTTCAGTAATACTAAAGATTTTCTAACAGCCTCGCGCGCTAACGCTTTATGCTCTGGTGCATTTAACCAGCTTGCATTTTTAGACTCTTCACGGCTTGATGGCTTACCCTTTGCAAATAATCCCCAACGTACTTTTGCACGTAAAAAACGTCTAACGGCGTCATCTATTCTTGCAATTTTAATATCGCCTTGCTTAACTTGTTTAACTGTATTGTGATAAAACGCCTCATAATGTTCAGGCACCATCATTACATCTACACCGGCATTAAATGCACCGGCGCATTGTTCAAGGTCGCACCCTTTTACAAACTTATGTGCGTTCCAATCACTTACTACAAATCCATCAAACCCCATTTTTTGCTTAAGCACGGTGGTTAATAAGTATTTACTGCCATGAACTCGCTCTGAGTTCCAGCTATTAAACGAAGCCATAACTGATTGCACACCCGATTCAATCGCCGAAAAATAACCCGCCGCATGAATATCTCTCAGTGTCTCTTCGTCGATTACAGTATTACCGCGATCTATGCCGTTTTCGGTCCCGCCATCACCAACAAAGTGTTTAGCGGTAGCAATACGATGATAACCATTTAAAAAGTCGTCATTTATATCACCTTGTAATCCCGATACCATTGCACCAGCGTAGCGTTGTACTATATCTGGGTCTTCTGAGTAGCTTTCGTAAGTACGTCCCCATCTGTCGTCTCTTACTACAGCAACGGTGGGCGCAAAACTCCATTCAATACCCGTTACCGACACTTCTCTTGCTGTTGCTTTACCTATTTTTTTTATTAGTTGAGCGTCGTTAGCGGCGCCTAAACCAATATTATGAGGAAACAACGTAGCACCATACACATTGCTGTGACCGTGCATTGCATCGGTACCCCAAATAGTAGGAATTGTGCTTTGGTCTTGCGAGCTATCAATTGAGGCTAAATACATTTCATCAGCAAAACGTAACCATGTTTTAGGATCGGCCGTTTTATTACCATATGGTGCCGTATTACCGCCATTTAAGTACGACCCAAAGCCATACTTACGCATTTTTTCTGCGTCAAAGTAGGCAATTTCGGGCTGAATTAACTGCGCTACTTTTTGCTCAATACTCATAGTAGCCATTAATTTATCAATTTGGCGCTCAACCGCTGGATCAGATTTTAATTTTGTATTAACCATTGGCCAATCTACTGGCTCGGTTGCCATTACGCTAAAGCTTAAAGTAAAAGCACTTAGCAAAGCCGCAGGTGTATGCTGCAAAAAACGACGCTTAATAGTAAGCATGTAAGGATCCTTAAATTTTTATTACTTAATTTTTATTAACTTGATTTATATTACTTATAAAGGTCACGCTAAAATTATTTACCATAAACACGGTGTGTTTTTATTAATGCTTTTTAAAAGTTAAAACCAACTCTTGCACCGTAATACCTAGGCATACCAAAACTGCCTTTAGCAAACCCTTTAGAGGTATTATTCCAGTGTTGTACTGTTTCGTCGCTGGCATTATTTATAAATGCTTCTGCAAACCATTTTTGGCTTTGCGGCTCATATTTTAAAGAAGCATTAAACATTGCAAAGCTATCGCGCGAGTCATCTATGTAACGAGTTGCTTCGTCAGATACAGCAAATTCCATATCATCTAAGTGCTTATCAACATTCCACACTGTTGAGTATGATTTGTCTTTCCAACTTACATTAAACCAGCCATGTACAAACCCGTATTCACCTAAATCAACACTATGGGTGTAGCTTAAATTGGCGGTAAATTTAGGCGTCATCGCCAAGTTATTACCTTTTAAATTGGTTTGTAGTAATGGGTTTTCAGGGTCTAGTGAGTCTTCATAAGAAATATCAAATAAATACTCAGAGTCGTAATCCCATTTAGTAAACCAGTCGTCTGTTACTTTAGCCTCGGTCCAGGTTACATAACCCGTAATACGACCGCTTGGGTATGGCTTCCAATCAAACTCAAGTTCAATACCTTTAATTGTTGAACCAGGCACATTTTGCGTGTAGTACGCAATAACAGGCTGATTTATATAATCTAATACCGGATTACCCGAGCCATCTAAAACAGGTCTGCCATCGTCACCTTCAATTGCCGAAAGGCGCTCAACATTACCAATAGAACCAACAGATGCATATTGCATGTCGGTATAATCAGTATAGAAAAACGCAGCTTGCAAGTTTAATGAGTTATCTAAAAAGCTCGACTTAGCGCCAATTTCCCATGTTAATACTTCTTCTGGATCAAACTGGGTTTCAAATCGGTTAACTTCAGATGTTCTGTCGTTTACTACTTCAAACACATCGCCAATACCGCCAGCTTTAAAGCCACTTGCTAAATAGGTATAAAGCATTGTGTCAACGCTTAGGTCGTAATCTAAACCCACTCTAAAATCGTGATGGGTCCAACTGCCTTTGTTGTCATTTTCAAAAAATGATGCATAAATAGCAGGATCTTCAAAGTAATCTGCCGGCAAGTTATTTAAATCTGTACGGTTAAACCAGCCTGGCGCGCAGCCATCTGCATTTGAACAACGATAAGAGCGACCACCTTTATCTTCTTTTGTTTCGTCACTAAAACGGTAGCCTAATGTAGCGTGCAGTTTTGGGGTTATTTTATACGTGGCTTGAGCAAAAAATGCGAATGCATCGGTCGATCTATCTGGCTGATCCCAAAATACTTTATCGTCCATTGGGTTATCGTAATAACCGAGCGTTGTTGTTTTTTCGTGAAAATAGTTAACGCCTACAATCCACGTAAGATCAGACATATCCGATGATTGCAATTGCAGTTCGGTAGAATAAGATTTAGCGCCAGTACCATCTAAAAAGTAAGTAGCGCCATCCCACACATCTAAACCTGCTTCGCTATCTTGCGCAGAAGAACGTTCCATATCTTCAAAGCCCACCAGCCACACTAAATCAAGGTCGTCGGTTAGGGCGTAGTTAAGTGTATTACGTATATACGTTATATCTAACTTAAGCTCACCAGGTACATTTACTACAGCTTGGTAAGTGTTGTCTGACGGTAAAAAGTTTGAACAGTCGCCACCCAGCTCAGCAGAACGACCTCGTAACTTATCGCAGTTAACTAAATCTACATTATTGCCGCTGTCGTTAACGTATTTTTGAAATACCGTATGGTTAGAAAAATTACCATCTAAAGGCGACCATAACGTACTAACTCTAAAAGAATACTCGTTAGCACTATTATAAAAATCTGATTCATCTGCTTTTGTTAATGCGCGCACTTGCTGCGATTCTGGGTCGGTACCAGCTGCATCTATCCACCAGTTTTCTCGTTGAGTAAGTGTGCTACCTATATTTTGATATGAATCTTGCGATATAACGTCAGCATTAAGTACATCGTCACTTAGTCGGCGGGTGTCATACTGATTAGGATCGTAATAGCCCTCTAAGTAAGAATCACGTTTTAAGCTTTTAGCAGAAACACGCACAGCAAAATCATCACTGACCGAAAAATTATAAAAACCTTCCACACTACGTGAATTATATTTACCAGCCTCTAGCGTTACACTGCCATAATCATCGGTAAAATCTGGCTTTGCCGAAATAACATTGATACTGCCTACGGTTGAGTTTCGACCAAACAACGTTCCTTGCGGACCACGCAGCGCTTCTACACGGTCTACATCGTACATTAGCGCTAAAGCGCCTTGCATTCTTGGCGAATAAACACCATCTAAATGTACACCAACAGCAGGATCGCCCAGTTCGGTGATATTAGTAGAGCGCACACCTCGCATAGATATAACCGGTGCTGACTGGTCTGTTGCGGTAGATATATCAAGCCCTGGTACTAAGTTAGCTATATCTTTTATATTGTTAACACCACTTTGTTTTAACTGCGCTGACGTTAACGCAGTAATAGCAACGGGCGTTTCCATTAGTCTTGTTTTACGTTTAGTGGCCGTTACCGAAATTACTTCCAGCGCGGTGTCGTTATTTTTAAGTGCTGTGTTATCACTTTGATCTGTTAAAGACTCTTGAGCAATACTGGGCAACGAGCAAGCGAGCGCTATTGCCAGAGTTATTGTATTTATTTTTTGCACGTGTATCACCTTTCAATTTGTGTGGGTTGTCAGCAGTGAGTAAAACAACTTAGTTTATCACCTGTTAACAGTTTACAAATCTGTTACACCTGTTGACTACCCTAATGCGGTGAAGCGATGCGCTTATAATACAACCCGAGTAAATTCGCTGTCAGTTCCCTCTTTTTAAACAAAATTTAGTTAAATTATATTCGAATTTAATACCATTATGTAAACACACAATTAAGCTGTTTTAATCAGTGCTCCGAATAAGCGCTCATTCAGTGTGTCTGCGTTACTTTAGAAGCAATAAAGACTGATAAGAGTAAGTAAGTAGTTCAAAGCAAATTTAAAGTGAAAGCGCGATTAAATAGGAGTTAAAACGTATGGCAACCACACATAAAAACTCAACAATGGATTTATCAAATCCTAATAACAGCATTCAAGTAAGAGGCGCGCGTGTTCATAACTTAAAAGATGTGGATGTAGATCTCCCCCGTAATTCACTCGTTGTTTTTACCGGCATATCGGGTTCGGGTAAATCATCGCTAGCTTTTGGTACATTATTTGCCGAATCGCAACATCGTTATCTCGATTCAGTATCGCCTTATGCGCGCAGATTAATAGACCAAGTAGGCGAGCCCGATGTAGACTCAATTGAAGGGTTACCACCTGCGGTTGCACTGCAGCAACAACGCGGTGTGCCGTCGGTACGCTCATCTGTGGGCAGCGTAACGACTATTTCTAACGCGCTGCGTATGTTGTACTCGCGCGCGGGTGAATACCCAAAAGGCCAAGGTATACTCTATGCTGATGCATTTTCGCCTAATACGCCACAAGGTGCATGCCCAGAATGCCATGGAATTGGCCGTGTATTTAACGTGACCGAAAAACTGTTAGTGCCCGATCCCACTAAATCAATTAGAGAACGCGCAATCGCTGCGTGGCCACCAGCATGGCAAGGTAAAAACCTGAGCCGTATACTTACCTCGTTAGGTTATGATATTGATAAACCTTGGAATACTCTGCCTAAAAAAACACGCGATTGGATTTTATTTACCGACGATACGCCTACGGTACCGGTATTTCCCGAGTACACGCTTAAGCAAACACAAGCGGCTATTAAAAATGAAGAAAGCCCAAGTTACATGGGTACGTTTTCGAGCGCTAAACGTTTTGTTTTACAATCGTTTGCAAGCACTCAAAGCCCGCGTACTAAAAAGCGTGTGTCGCAGTATATGCAAATATCACCATGCCCACAGTGCAATGGTAAAAAGCTGAAAAAAGAGTCGCTGTCGGTTAAATTTGCTGGGCTTGATATTGGCGAAATCTCGCAGCTAACGTTAAGTGATCTGGCTCAAACACTTAGTATTGCTGCTAATAAAAAGCCTAAAAGTAACGCTGCTAACCCAGAAAAAACCATTGTTGCAAAGCGTATAGCCAGCGACATTCTTAAACGGGTTGAAGCGCTTACCAAACTTGGCTTAGGGTATTTATCGCTTGAGCGAACCACTCCTTCTTTATCGCCTGGTGAATTACAGCGTCTTAGACTGGCTACGCAAATTCGCTCTAAGCTGTTTGGGGTGGTTTATGTTTTAGATGAACCTTCGGCAGGTTTACACCCGGCAGATACACAAGCCTTATTAGCCGCGTTAGATGAGTTAATAACAGCGGGTAACTCGGTATTTGTGGTTGAGCACGACGTAAGCGTTATTCGCCACGCCGATTGGGTAGTTGATGTAGGTCCAAATGCTGGTACGCATGGCGGTAATATTGTTTATAGCGGTCCTGTTGAAGGTTTGCAAAAAGTGACCAGTTCGCATACTAGCCAATACCTTTTTAAAAATCATGAAAAGCTTTTAAGCCAAAGTAATAAAACACAACGCAGCGCCAAAGCATGGTTAAAGCTTGCCGGTATTGAGCGAAATAATTTACAAAAACTCGATGTAGAATTTCCGCTAGGCGTTATTACAAGCGTTACGGGCGTGTCTGGCTCTGGTAAATCGAGTTTAGTAAGCCAAGCTTTAGTTGAGCTGGTATACGATGCACTTGGGCAAAAATCGCAGCCACAAGTACCAACAGATGAAGCCGAACTGCTCGACCAAGAGCTCGATATAACAACCGAGGGGCAAATTACTCAAGGCATTGAGCATATAAAGCGCCTTATTACAGTTGATCAAAAAGCCATTGGCCGTACTCCCCGCTCCAACCTAGCAACTTACACGGGGTTATTCGATCATGTACGAAAACTGTTTGCCAACACAAGCGAGGCAAAAGCACGTAAGTACGATGCAGGTCGCTTTTCGTTTAACGTAAAAAAAGGTCGCTGCGAAAACTGCGAAGGCGTTGGTTTTGTAAGCGTAGAGCTTTTATTTTTACCCAGTGTGTATTCGCCTTGCCCAGTGTGTAGCGCCAAGCGCTATAACGAAAAAACACTCGAAGTTACTTACAAAGATAAAACCATTGCCGATGTACTTAATTTAACAGTTGAGTCGGCGCATACATTTTTTGCCGATGAACCCGCTATTTTACGCGCGCTAAATGCGCTGCTTCAAGTGGGCCTTGGTTACTTACGTTTGGGGCAACCAGCTACAGAACTCTCAGGCGGTGAAGCGCAGCGCATTAAACTTGCCACTGAGTTACAGCGCACACAACGCGGCGATACCCTCTATATTTTAGATGAGCCAACGACCGGCCTGCACCCTAAAGATGTGGCTATGTTAATGGTGCAATTAAATGGACTCGTTGATGCCGGCAACACGGTTATTATGGTTGAGCACGATATGCAAGTAGCCAGTAATAGTGATTGGATTATTGACATAGGACCTGGTGCGGGCAATGAAGGCGGGTTAATAGTAGCGCAAGGCAAACCCGAACACGTAGCTCAATCAAAAATAAGCCAAACCGCGCCTTATTTATAACTAGGGCGTGGGTATAAGCTTAATATAAAATTATGAAAATCGCTTCTCTGCACCGCATTTTATTGCATTAAACTAATGTTGTTGAGAGCCTTTGATTTTGATATGTTTTACCCAATTATGTAGCACACGCTATTTATATTTAAAAATACTTTTTATAAAGTTGGTAACCTAATGAATAAAAATCTCGACTCTAAATCTAACGAACCTGAAGATGTACAATATAGTACGTATTATGAATTTGAAGATTTTAATCCTGAATTTGGATTAATAACCAGACTTGTTATTACGTTAGGTCCTGAAAGAGTACCTAAGGGTTTTAAGCACGACGGACCATTTTCTGATGATTTACAAACGCTTTATGAGAGTGGTATTGGTGATTGGGTGTCAGAGGTTTATTTTATCAATGCGTCTAATGAACCAATGACTATTGAAACAAAAAAACTGGGAGTTCGTAAATTTCAAAAATCATTCTCCGACGTGGTTACTATAGAGTCACAAAAATGGTTTATTAGTGAGCCATTAATTGCGCTAGATAGCCTTTATGAAATGGAAGCTGATTTTACATTAGAATTTAACTGTAATAATTCACCACTGAGCTTTAAAAACGTAGCTAAAAGAATGACCGTGGATGAAATTAAAAGCAAATATAACCCAGACCTATAAAATTAAAGCTATAAATATAGTTCGTGCCATATAGCCTTTGATTACTTTAAAGGTCATATGGCACATGCCTTATACTAAAGCTGCTACCTAATTACTGTTGTGTTTTTCTATTTCAAGTTCGATTAGTAATGCTGAGTGAGCGTCATTTGCGGCGTACATTTTTTGGTGATCTTTTAAAGGAAAAACAGACCAGTTTGAACGCTGTGCACCTTTAGATAAACGCTGATTAAAAAACATTGCCACAGCAGCTCGTGCACCAACGCGCTGTGTTACCTGCGCAAAGTGCATAACTTTAGAGGACAATTCAACTGTGTTTTCTAAGCTAATTCCAAATTTTCTAAAAATAAGTTTTTTGTCTTCTTTTAGTCCAAAGCCCACTTTTTTGATTGTTAGATCAGACAATATATTTTCAATTTCGGTAAAGTTTTCAAAAAATTTAGTCGGAAATAAATACGCTTCTGTTTTTGTAGACAATTGAATTAGGTGAGGCCCGTCACTTACTTCACCCTTTTTAAAACAAGGCTTACTTTCTGTATCAAACCCTAAAACTGCATGCTTTTTTAGCTCTTCTATCGCGCTTATCGCATCTGACGCTTGCGTTACTACAATTATGTTATCGAGGCTTAAACCGTCGTACATCGGTAAAAATTGAATCTGCTCTTTTGTTAACCTTTCCATTTTTCGTCCTTTTAAAACAGCTGGAGCCTCGTTTTAATTTGCCATTAATTAGTTAGCAGCCAACACTCAAATTTAAGCCCATAACACCATTTTCATGTTTACATTACTGTTTTTAGCTCGTTTATTTAAAAGTCAGCCTTTGATAAAAAGGTTATCATATTCACCTTGTTTATATGGTATTTTGTTTTTTTGCTTATGTTATTAATAAAATACCGATGAAATCACTCTCCTTATCCCACGCTAAAAAGCTTGCGTTACTTTCCCAAGGCTTGCTTTCAAAAACCCCCAAAGCTGGTACTGCATTAGCTAAAACATTAGCGGTGTTTAATAACGTTGGCTATGTGCAAATAGATACTATTTCTGTTGTACAGCGTGCTCATCATCATACTCTTTTTAGTCGACACGCAGATTACAACATCGATCATTTAGACCATCTTGTAGCAAATAAGCAGGTGTTTGAATACTGGTCGCATGCGGCGGCCTATTTACCCATGCAAAACTACCGATTTACCCTCCCACGCAAAGCGGCATTAAAAAATGGCGAGCAAACACATTGGTTTAAAAAAGATGAAAAAATGATGAACCATGTTATTACCCGAATAAAGAGCGAAGGCCCATTAATGGCTAAAGACTTTGCATCGCAAAATATTAAAAGTAATGGCTGGGGAGCAAAACCTACGAAGCAAGCGTTAGAAGTTTTGTTTATGCAGGGTGATTTAATGATTACTGAGCGTAAAAACTTTCATAAAGTGTACGACCTAACATCGCACGTATTACCAAGCAATATAAACACTGCAATCCCAACTGATAGCGAATACGGACAATTTTTGATATTAAATTATTTAAAAGCGCATGGATTTGGCACGTTAAATCAAATAACCTATTTACTAAAAAATAGTAAAGCACTAATAAAACAAACGCTTAATGAATTATTAGAATCGAAAATAATAGAGCCCATACTCATTAACAACATGCCTTACTTTACCAGCAGTAGCGCTTTAAACTTACTTAATGATCGGCTTAATAAAAAGCAGGCTAAAATTATTTCCCCGTTCGATAATTTACTCATACAACGACAAAGAGCTAGCGCAATTTTCGAGTTTGATTACTTATTAGAGTGTTATGTACCAGAAGCTAAACGCATACACGGCTATTTTTGCTTACCTATTTTATGGGATGGCAACTTGGTTGCTCGCGCCGATTGTAAAGTTGATAAATTGAGTAAAACACTAAACGTAAACCACTTACATTTAGAGCCTAAATTAAAAAATAAAGACGCCTTTTTTGAAGCCCTTGATAAAGAGCTTCATGCTTTTTCAATATTCAACAAATGTACAAGTTACGTTATACATAAAGTGTCGGATAACACACACTAATTAGCCGTTGCTAACACCTTACTTTTAAGCACTTGTTTATGTGTAATCTTTTTTAATTTGTTACGGGTAGCCAATCTGAAATAGCTTTACCTATTTCGTGTGGCGAATCTTCTTGTACATAGTGAATACCGCTCACGGTTACCTCAGTTAAATTTGGCCATGTGCGCACAAAGTCTCTTGCGTAACCAACTAAAAAAGCACCCGGTTCAGCATTAATAAATAACTTTGGTATGTCATGTGAATTAGCTAAAAAATTCGCATAGCTTTTAACTAAAGCCACGGTATCGGCAGGCTCCCCTGCTATTGGTAATTGGCGAGGTCCGGCTAAAATTGCACGGCGGTCTTCCCCTGCATTTAAATACGGTCTGCGGTATTCATCATACTCTGCTTGCGTTAATTTGCGCGAAATAGTCGCCGGTAATATTGTTTCAATAAAAAAGTTATCATTAAGCACCATTTTATCGCCCTCAGCTGAGCGCATAGTGCCAATGGGGCCGTGCAAATCTTTAGGAAAGTCATCCCATGTAGGGAAGTCAGTAACAATTGCTTCCATAAACGCAATGGCTTTTACAGCATCACGATGTGTATTAGCCCAATTAAAACCAACACCAGAACCCCAATCGTGTAGCACTAAAGTTACGTTTTTATTTACACCCAACGCCTCTAAAAGTGCGAATGTGTACTTACTGTTTTCAGCTAAAGAGTAACTACTGTCTGTCGTATTATCTAACTTTTGCGAATCCCCCATCCCAATCATATCTATTGCAATTAAGCGTCCTTTACCTTCTAGATAAGGCATAACGTTTCGCCAAAGGTAACTAGATGTAGGATTGCCGTGTAAAAATACAATAGGATCACCTTGCCCCTCGTCTACGTACGCCATTTTTTTATCTAATACCGTTTTAAATTTTTTGGTGTAACGTAATGTTTCTAAATCATTTTTCATTTAATCTCTTCGCTTTATTTTATTGGATTGTGTGCGGTAACTTATTCAATATACGTTAAGCACAAGACAACTAATTTGAATTATATACATGACTGAGTCACACAATAAGCGAGAGCGTTAAACTTGTCACTATGTTTATATGATCGAATCACATATAATTGATTTATGAAAAATGAAAAATACTTATCAAACCTAATTGGCACTTTTGCTACTTCGGTTTCAAATGACATTGAAAAGCAGATTGCCGAGCTAGGCGGGCGAAGCCTGAGCCACGAAGCAGCATTAGTTACTATTTATAACCACCCAAACGAAACCATTGATGTGCTAAGCAAGGTGTTAGGCTTAACCCACTCGGGTGCAGTTAGGCTAATAAATACGCTTGAAAAAGAAGAACTTGTAAAAAGACAAAAGTCATTAAAAGACGCCCGATCTGTTGTTTTACGTACAACCGATAAAGGAAGTAAACGGGTTGAGTTAATACTAAGCAACCGAGAAACAGCGACGTCTAAAATACTTAGCAACTTTAATACTGAGCAAAAACAAAGCTTTTTAAGTTTAATAGAAATAGCGCTCGGCACTTTAACAAGCGAGCAAATAGAAGCGCGAAAAATATGCAAATTATGCAATGAAGGTGTATGCAGAAAACAAGGCTGCCCAGTAGAAAAATCGATTAAATAGAGCCGTTTTTAACCACTTTTAATTATTAAGTCGCCTCGAATATATAAACGCCGATAAAAAAAGGCGGTGTCATCCTATTATAGATAAAACACTAATAAGAACATCATTCTGTTTTTATTAATTAGGCTCAGCGCCTGCATCAAATTTAGTATTGGTGAGAAACTCGCTGCTTTCTCGCCATGAAACCAATCTAATCTTCTCATATGCTTAAAAGTGTATAGTTACTTAAAGTGACTCTGTCCCCTTTTATGTTTCTATTATCTCTTGGTTATTTAATGCATTAGTTATTTATGATTTATTATTCGCCATCGTCTAATTCCACAACCATAATAAAATCAGAAAAACTATTGGCTAATTTTGAGAAAATATTGGGAACTACACCATTTTTAGGGTCAAAAGCATCACAGGCATGTTCCTCAAATTCATAGTCATCAAATTCACCATAATCCATATAGTGATCTCTTTCAATAAAGTATATTTCGCCAATAGAACCAGGAGTCATACTCATGAATATATTACTACCATCCCCAGTAGCTTCTATTAATATCGATTTAGGTGGTAATGAACTGCCCCACTCATTACAAGCACTAATCATACCTCTTATATTAGTAGAATGAGATAAATATATAGATTCTCTTCCTCCTTTAAGCTTAGGTAACTTAATCATATAGCTCCTATCAAGAGAATCGGGAGGAACTATCTCATAACCACCAAAATTAAGTAAAAAATCTTTAAAATCAGAGGGCAAGGATGACCCAACTAAAGATTCTAATTTAGGTATGTATTCACTTAGCCCTGTTCCCCTAGAGGGAGCTACAGCTATATTGTTTAATTTATTCCACATATTATTTAGTTTATCCATTATGCCTCCAAAGACTATTAACAATCGCACAAGCTAAACTGTGCGATAAAATCTATTTTCAGGTTAAAAACTTACCTTTTTTACTATGTTATTTTCATTTAGCTCATTAAATGGGGATTATCATTTTTACTGTTTAGTTTGAATTTATGCAAATAGCTTTTCGGATCTCGCTTGGTTGTTTTTCAAACCCCTAGTACGAAACTCATTAGACACATCACGACAGTGAAATGGGGTACATGATAATTAAATAAAGGCATCAATTTTGATGTTTATAAACCAGTTCGTTTTGACTTCAGGAAGCGTCCATATATGTCTATCCTATTTTCTTTTACCTATATTCAAACTATTTAAAATAAGTCCCTTCAATTAAAAAGCGTGGAAGTGAATCACATTCTACGGTTACCTCATTACCCATGTCATGCCACATGCACGCCATACCGAGTAATTGTAGGGGTAAGAATGAGTCTACTGGGGCATGATCTGGACCCGCCTCATTAATATGGTAGCGCTCTTGCGCTTGTACGTTTTTAGCCAGTGCTTCATTAAAATCACAACCGACATCAAAAGTTGCTGGCGATAAAGCAGCGAGAGTTTCTAAGTATCCGAAAGCAATATATATCGCCCAGTCATCATTTTGCTTAACAGCCATTCCCATACACTCGTCAAGCAATTTAGGGTAATCTGCTTTGCTATGGTGATAAGCTTGAAATACTTCAACGAGCTTATAAGAAACGGGACCTGCTTGTGTCGCACTTTTTTTCATTGTTTCTACAGGGAAATTTGCCAAGCTATCCATACTTTCAGTATCGCGAGTAATCACCGCTAAAAAATAGGCTTCAATCCATTTCGATGGAGCTGCGCGTCCAGCCTCTAACATCCCCTTTCCATTCCACTTTACTTCGGGTAAATCATATATTCTAAAGGTTTGCTCTTGCTCTGGGTACTGTGCAAGCTTTAAGAACGAGGCATACATTTTTGACGCATAACGCAGCCCCGTTGCAGATTCATTTTCTATCTTGGGGGTTTGAACATTCCAAGTGAGCCAGCGAGCAAGCTTTAACCTTTCATCTGCACATCTAACTAAATTATCACGATAATCCCCAAAAAACTCTGGTGTTTCTTTAATTTCACCTCTCGGAAATCTCAACCATTCTTCTAAGGGCACATACTTATCAAATTCTGGATCGTATTTTCTTTTAATTATCATTCCTACCTCTTAATGCATTTTCATCTATATCAAATTCTGAAATTTCTACTTCACCAACCTCAAAGCCTGCACCCGTCTTTTTTTTAGGAGTTTTGATATGTAAATACTTAATATTCTTATTCTTTTTAGCTGCTTTCATTGTTGCTTTTGCTGCTTTTCTATCTGTGGACGTTTTCGGGTTAGTATTAGTCTCAATATTCTCAGTAATGGCTTCTGCATATTCCGTTGTACCTTGCTGATAATATTCGCCACCTATTTTGACTAATTACCTAGATATTAATCAGGTCGAGCGCCTGCATCAAACTTTGTATTGGTAAGAATAGCGTTATCCCAACATACGTCCGTTAAGTTAGCGCCGGTAAAATCACAGTCTGTAAAATTACCACCACTTAAGTCAGCACCTGTGAGGTTGGTTTTTCTAAACATGGTTTCTGTGAAGTTTCCGTTTGATAAATCCGCATTCGTTAAATTAGCGTCATCAAAACAGGCACTAGATGCTTCTACATGGGTCAATGTCGCATCACTTAAATCACTGCCAAGAAACGTTGAAGCCCACAGATTGGCATTATCAAATTCACATGTGGAAAAGTTAGAATAATCACAGTTACTCGCCGATAACTTAGCGTAGCTGTAATCAGCATCAGAACTGATAACTTGGTATAGTACACAATCAAAAAATGCAGTTTGACCGCAGCTTGCCCCTTCAAGGTTAGCGCCCGTAAAGTCAGCATCTAAAAAATACGCTAAATCTAAAATGCCACCACGTAATATAACGCCTTCGGCTTTAAGCATTTCAGTTGAAGTTTCGCTGATATCGCATTGCGTTAAATCAAGCCCTGATATATCGACTCCTTTAACGTTATCTTGCTCTCGTGAGCCCGCTAGTAACGCTAGCGCAACCTCTTTAGACATAATTTAACCCTCCAATGGTGCAGTTTTCTGCCTTTTTATATTTGAACATTCTATTTTGGTAAACCTCTACCTCTGCAAATACTTTCGCTGAGCGTAAATGCGTCATGGCGGTTTGCCAATGTTCTACGAGTTTATGCTCAGTTAAAGTCCAAGGCGTTTCTGATAAATCAAGTCTTACCCCACCCCAAGGTTGTAATGTGGTTTTTGTACTTGGTGTACTCATCAGTAATGCTTGACCAAACTGCTTAACATAATGCGGACCAAAATAAGTACGCATGGCTAAGCCCTTAGGTCCTACCTTAAAATAATCGACTGGTGCAAGAAAAGTAGCTTCATTTATTTCAGCAATATTCACTTCTGGTTTTGTTTCCCAAGGCCTAACGGGGTTAGATGGTCCAATATACATTGATGCAATGTCCGGTTTAAATATTTTCACTAACTTGTCTGTGAATTCAAATAAAGTGGGATAGTGCTTACTATTAAGCTTAGGGTCAAACTCAAAATTTATGAATTGCTTTGGCATTACAGCAATCCGCCCCACATATTTAGGTGCTTTATTACGTTTTAAATAAATTTCTTGACACGTCATGTTCGTCGTCACCCCCTTTACAACATTGATAAGATCATCACTGTTATAAGGTAACTTACCGCGCTCTTGTAAGCTCCAAAAACTCGGAGCAAACTCAGGGTAACTTTCTAGTACATCCAATAACTCAGCAAACAAGGCTTCATTATTAAGCGGGTTGGTGCCTAACATGGCAATATCAATATGTTTTGGTTTAAAATCCATAAATACTCCTAATTATCACTATACTTCATACCAACACTCATCACGTGTATTCCATTTATGCGTAATTGCATTTTTTTTATTATCAAAATAAAGTACTTCGCTATTGGCTTTAATACCTGATGAAGGTCGACAAGGTGGTTGAGCATCTTCGCAACAAAATGAGGATGGGCGTAACTATAACATCTGTTTTAACTGCGCTAGCGCACCCTCTTTAGACATAATTTAACCCACCAATGGTGCAGTTTTCTGCCTTTGTATATTTGAATTTCCTATTTTGATAAACGTCCAAATCAGCAAAAACTTTAGCAGGGCGTAGGTGTGCCATGGCTGTTTGCCAATGCTCTATAAGCGCATGTTCTGTTAATTCCCAAGGCGCTTCTGATAAGTCAAGGCGAATACTGCCCCAAGATTGAAGCTCTGTTTGCGCTTTGGGTGTGCTCAGTAATAATTCTTGGCCAAATTGCTTCACGTAATGCGGCCCTAAATAGGTGCGCATTGCTAATCCCTTAGGGCCAACTTTAAAGTAATCGACAGGTGCTAGTGAAGCAGTGCTGCTCACTACTCTTGAGTTTTTGTGCTCTGATGACTCAAATGGTCTAGGGTAAACAGGTGTGTCAATATGTACCGAAGCAACATCAGGCTTAAACACTTGCACTAATCGGTCTGCAAACTCAAATAAGGCGGGGTAATGCTTGCTGTTCATTTTTGGGTCAAACTTAAATTTTATATATTGCTTTGGAGCAACTGATATTTTTCCAACCAACTTAGCGGCTTTATTACGTTTTAAATAAATATGCGCATAACTCCCAAACTCTACCGTTTTTATTTTATCTAAAATATTATCGCGGTTATAAGGCAACTTCCCACGCTCTTCTAAGCTCCAAAATTGCGGCGCAAACTCAGGATAGCTTTCAATTACATCTAATAGCTCGGTAAATAAAGCTTCATCGTTGAGCGGGTTAGTACCCAACATCTCAACTTCAACTTTAAACGGTTTAAAATCCATAAATACTCCTAATTATCACTATATTTCCAACCAAGCTTTAGTATCTGTATCCCACACATGAGTAATAGCATTTTTTTTATTATCAAAATACAGTACTTCGCTATCGTCTTTAATACCTAATGAAGGTCGACAAGGTGGGTGAGCATCTTCGCAACAAAATGAGGATGGGCGTAACTATAACATCTGTTTTAACTGCGCTAGCGCACCCTCTTTAGACATAATTTAACCCTCCAATGGTGCAATTTTCTGCCTTTGTATATTTAAACATTCTATTTTGATAAACCTCTACCTCAGCAAATACTTTTGCTGGGCGTAAATGCGCCATTGCGGTTTGCCAATGTTCTACGAGTTCATGCTCAGTTAAAGTCCAAGGCGTTTCTGATAAATCAAGTCTTACACCACCCCAAGGTTGTAACGTGGTTTGTGTACTTGGTGTACTCATCAATAATGCTTGACCAAATTGCTTAACATAATGCGGACCAAAATAAGTACGTATGGCTAAGCCCTTAGGTCCTACCTTAAAATAATCAACGGGGGCAAGATAACTAGAATAAGCTACCTGAGCTGTAACTGCTTCTAAAGCTGTTTTCCAAGGGTAAACAGGAAGGGGTGGATCGATATGGATTGATGCAACATCTGGTTTAAATATTTGTACTAACTTGTCTGTGAATTCAAATAAAGTTGGATAGTGCTTACTGTTAAGCTTAGGGTCGAACCCAAATTTTATGAACTGCCTTGGCGCTACATCAATATACCCAACATATTTTGCAGCCTTACTACGTTTTAAATAAACATGAGCATAGTTACCAAATTCTACACCTGATATCTTTTCTATAATTTCATCACGGTTATAAGGTAACTTACCGCGCTCTTGTAAGCTCCAAAAACTCGGCGCAAACTCAGGGTAGCTTTCTAGTACATCCAATAACTCAGCAAACATGGCTTCATTATTAAGCGGGTTAGTGCCTAGCATGGCAATATTAATTTGAAATGGTTTAAAATCCATAATAAACATCCTTTTACTGTATTAATTAACGTTCCTCTCGTTTTACCCACAGAGCGTTACATGAGGAACATTAAAAATATTAAGCACTTTTTATTGTGTAATCGGCACTTTTTTAACGTAAGAGCATATAAATTACAATAAATAAAACTAAAAAGTCGCTTTTCGGATCTCGCTTAGGTGGTTATTTCTTAAATCCGTTGGTACGAGGCTCATCAGGCATTTGATATAAACCGAACATGAAATATATGCTTTGCTTTTTAGCAAGATTGTAACGCATCACGACAGTGAAATGGGGTACATGATAATTAAATAAAGGCATAAATTTTGATGTTTATAAACCAGTTCGTTTTGACTTCAAGGGAGCGTCCATGTATGTCTATCCTATTTCCTTTTACCTATATTCAAACTATTTAAAATAAGTCCCTTCAATTAAAAAGCGTGGTAATGAATCATTCTCTACGGTTACCTCATTACCCATATCGTGCCACATGCACGCCATACCGAGTAATTGTAGGGGTAAGAATGAATCTACTGGGGCATGATCTGGACCCGCCTCATTAATATGGTAGCGCTCTTGCGCTTGTACGTTTTTAGCCAGTGCTTCATTAAAATCACAACCGACATCAAAAGTTGCTGGCGATAAAGCAGTTAGAGTTTCTAAGTATCCGAAAGCAATATATATCGCCCAGTCATCATTTTGCTTAACAGCCATTCCCATACACTCGTCAAGCAATTTAGGGTAATCTGCTTTGCTATGGTGATAAGCTTGAAATACTTCAACGAGCTTATAAGAAACGGGGCCAGCCTGTGTCGCACTTTGTTTCATTGTTTCTATAGGGAAATTTGCCAAGCTATCCATACTTTCAGTATCGCGAGCAATCACCGCTAAAAAATAGGCTTCAATCCATTTCGATGGGGCTGCGCGTCCAGCCTCTAACATCCCTTTTCCATTCCACGTTACTTCGGGTAAATCATATATTTTAAAAGTTTGCTCTTGCTCTGGGTACTGTGCAAGTTTTAAGAACGCGGCGTACATTTTTGACGCATAACGCAGCCCTGTTGCAGATTCTTGCTCAACCTCGGGGGTTTGCTCTTCCCAAGTAAGCCATCGGGATAATTCCAAGTATTGTTTAGGAAAGCCAATAAGATTATCACGACGAATAGTGATTGCCTGAGGCACCATTCCAATCATTCTTCTAGGAAATGCCAACCATTTATCTAACTTATCTAAATCTATTTTTACTTTACGCTCAATATTCATTATGTACCTGCTAGTTTACTGGGATCTATATCAAATTCAGATATGTTAACTTCACCGACTACGGAACCCGATGCCGTTTTAGTAATCGGTGTTTCAATATGTAAATATTGTATTTTCTTTCCTGTTAACGATGCTTCAGTCAATGCTTCGGCTGCCTGCTTATCTGTAGATTCTGGAGCTTTTAGCCCCATTAACTCAATAATGGCTTCTGTATATTCCGTTGTACTTTGTTGATAATATTCATCACCAATTTTGGCAAATTACCTAGGTGTTAATCAGGTCGAGAGCCTGCATCAAACTTAGTATTGGTAAGAATAGCGTTTAATTTTAAAAATCAACGCTATTAAATTTAGTATGCAGTTGCTCTTCCAACGTATTTAAAAAACAAATGCCATAATCCGGCTCGTCTAAGTTTTCAATTAAATTTAGAGGTAAATTATTTTCGTATTCAGGGAAACAACATGCCAAACCAACCGCAATAGACGCAACACTGTCGGTATCTCCGCAAAGGTCAACACTGCTGCGTAGTAAATCTTTTAAGTTGTTATGCTTTAACAAACAGCTAAATACAGCGCTAACGGTGTCGTAAGCAGCAATAGAAACTTCCTTACTCCAGTTAAAATCCCAGTCTGCGTAACCTTCGCTTTGTAAAAAGGCTTTAAGCTCTGATAGTTTACCGTGTTTATGAATCGCAAAATGGCTTGCTAAAGCAATTGCACAGCTCGATTTAATAGCAATATCTGTATCGTGAGTTACTTTTGCTTGCATAGAGGCTAACTCAATTACCTGATTTTTATTTTTTAAAAAACCAATCGGTACCGATCTCATCGCAGCACCGTTTCTTTCGCTATTTGGTTTTATTTTTGAAAGTAACTCCGCTCCAGAGTCAACACTACACAATAATGCATAAAATCCTTTTGAGTACCCTTTTCGCACATCTCTTTTAAAGCAATCAACAAATTTATTTGCGATAAGTTCTGTACTGTAATGTTCATCACTTAATAGCAATTCGGTGATTGCAATGGTCATTTGTGTATCGTCAGTGTATTTGGCTAAAAAACCATAAAGGTCATGGGTGCAATAAGCCGATAAATTATTATATGCGGTTACTTTATCGACCGTAGAAAATTCAAACCCTGCACCGTATGCATCTGCAATCGCTATTTCTTTTAACATTTAAATTCGTCCTATTTATGTCCATATAATATGGTTTTACTGTAAATACGTTATTTTGCTTTACTATTACCGTCTTTATACCTTTATTAGCAACGTATTTTGAATTTTGTATGAGTAACAACATTTTTAAATGACTAACTTTAAATTACAACATGTTTAAAATAAAGGAACTTAATAAATCTAAGTAACGCTCGACTATTCTACATTATTAAAGGTAACAGCTATCTTATTGTATTAAATTTCAGCGATTAAATGACTACATACGATAACAATTATCTTATTGTATTTATGATAATTACAGATAAAATGACACGATAAAATTTATTTTTACAACGTAAAATAAGTAGGCGTTATAACATGGAAGTATCCGAATCGCTTGTGCAAGCTCTTGCTCCAGATCAGCCTTCAATCAACGCAGCAAAAAAGTTACTTAATCCTGCAAAATGGCCGGTATTGAGTCAATCCGAAAACGTTAATACTATTTGGGGTGAGTGCCAAGGTTCGGGCTCTAAACCTTATTATACAATGGCTGATGTTGCTGATAACGGCTATAAATGTACTTGCCCTTCGCGTAAGTTTCCTTGTAAACATGTATTGGCTTTATTTTGGTTGTTTTCTGATGTGCCTGGTAACTTTACTAAAACAGATCCACCCGAATGGGTAAACGATTGGCTTGGCAGACGTAAGCGTACTAATACAAGCGAAAAAACAACATCGACTGACGATAGTAATAAACCGGCCAATAAGCTTAATACTCAAAGCACACCTACAGAACAAGTACTCACGCCTGAAGAAATAGCAAAACGAGAAGCTGATAAAGCAAAGCGTGCATCCCAAAATAAAGCTAAAACGCAAGATTCCATTAAACAAGGTTTAATAGAATTTCAGCAATGGGTAAACGATCAATTAAGCCACGGTATTGTTCACTTTTTAAAAGAAGATACCACAAAGTGCCGGAAAATTGCGGCGCGTTTAGTTGATGCAAAAGCGGTTAACTTAGCTGCTAGCATTGACGAGCTTCCGGCTAAAATAAGCGTGTTTCCTGTTCAACAACAGCCAAATTTTGTATTGCAAGAATTTGCGAAACTAATACTGCTTAGCGAAGCGTGGCTAGCAAACCCTGATGATATAGATACATTTAGAAGTGTTGCAAGCAGCGAAAATCGTGAGCAATTACTAGCACCCACCTCTGATACGCCTAAACCAATTGTAATAAATGGTACTTGGCAAATTATTGGCGAAAAGTCAGAAATGCTTCGTAATGGGCTTCAAGTATCAATGCGCTGGCTGCTTTTAGTCGCTGATAGTTCGTCATCGTTAAGCGCTGCTCCTACATTTGCTTTATTACTTGATTACTCCACGATTAAAAGTGGCAAAAATAAAACAACAAGTGTTGTTGGTATGCAGATTGAAGGAAGTGTTATTTTTTACCCTAGCCGATCTCCTTTACGCGCAATTTTAGGCGAACATAAATACATTACCGACACGCCCGTGAGCCAACCAACTAATAATACCCATTGGCGAGAACTCTTTCTTGCAATACATGCCAAAATGCCTTGGATTGATGATGTGCCTTACATAGCGCAAGCCGGTCGTATTAGTGAAGATAATACAGGGCAATACTGGTGGCACAATAAAGATAAAACGCAGTGTTTACCGTTAATTAATAACGCAATAAACCCCATTATTTTAGGTAGCCAACTTAGCAGTGTGTTTGTATTGCTCAATGGGCAATTTGCTGAGCTAATTAGTGCAAAAACCGAGCATTGGGGAGTCATTACATGTCTGTAATATCAACAACCGATAACAAAAACGAAGTAGCTATAGAGCTTAACAACGCTTTAAATACGGCTCAAAATCTAGAAAAAAAATGGCTTATTGGTAATAACCAAATTAACGTAGCAGACTTACCCAAGCAGTGGCATTCAGTATTAACGCCATTAGAGCACGACCCTACTAAACTAAATTTATATGCGTTAATTTTAACGCAACAGCAACAGTTAGTGACTCATTATTTGTCACCCAGTGATGATTTAGAGCCCACACAAGATATTCCTGAGCTTGCTTTTGCAAGTTTAGGGCAATCACTTCGCCCTTTATTTAATCGGGTTATGGCTGAGTGTAAAAATAACTCACACAGTATTTTACAATTGTTAAACCTGTTAGCTAACTACGAAGTTTGCGCTCATCCAAGTGATTGGATGCCGACAGAAAACACTAAAAACATTCCTGGTTGTTATTTTACTTGGCAGTACTGGGCTAATAATCAACTAACCCAATGGCATTTAATACAAGATTTACAGTTTGATAAAGTTAACTTTGCTGAGCTTTCTGCAGCGCAAATTGAGTCGTCACTTACACGGCTGCGCGACATTAAACCTCAAGTTGCGGGGCAATATATCCATCAATTAGCTCAAGCTGCGCCTTCTGAGGCACGTTACAAGCTCTATAAAATTTTAAAAGTTAATTTAACGTCGCAAGACATACCTATTTTAGAAGTTTGCCTTAAAAATAAGTCTAAAAAAGTAGTACAACTCGCTACGCGATTTTTATCTCGGTTAGACACCTTTATTAAAGATGAAAAAAATGAGCAACTAGCGCAAGAGCTAGCCCAATGGCTTGTTGTAAAAACGCAGCTTTTACCCAAAAAAATGACGGTTATTTTGCCTGCAACACTTAACAGCATAAAACAACAAGCTATGCGCACCGAATTAATTAACGACGTTGCTTTACCTGACTTAGCAGAAGCGCTGGGGATTTCATTAATAGAACTGTGTAAAAACTGGCGTTTTACCGAGCACAGAGAACAAGACAACATTAGCTTTATTCGTAATGCTTTTGACTCTTTACCTCAATATATATTGGAACGCTTTTTTGAAAAGTGCTGCAAAGAACTTCGTTATGACCGTTTTTTCAGTGCTGTATTACACGGTATAGAATCTCGTTTTTCGGTACAAGGTGCATCGGAAGTACTAAACTACATTTTAGAAAAAGAAGTGTTAAATTTAGGGTTTACTTATTGGTCATTATTAGCAGATCAACCTTTAACTCACTTAACTTGGCTGCAATTAAGCCAATCTATCGCGTGGAAAGAGCTAACAGATGATATTAAAAAAGATATAAGTAAAGGTCATTATATTGAACAATATCACATCCGCCCTGAGCTACTTAAACTAGGTCTGTTTTTACCGCCGTCTTTAGCGCAGCAAGCGTATGATTACTTTATTACTCTAGGTGTATTACCCAACGACCCAGCGCTGGATTCTCTTAATCTCAATATAGCGCTAGAAAACACCTACACAAATATAACTTTTATATTATAAAATTAGTCGCCTAAGGAAATGCTGGGCTCGTACACATAAAATTCAAGGACATTATAATGAGCGATATACTTCGTTTACCCGTTGAGCAAACGTACCAAGTAGAGTTAGATGCTTTAAAAGCAGAAGACACCGGTAGCAAACCTTACAACTGGGCTTTATCTCCTCAAGCAGTGGTAACCTATTTAATGGGCGGTAAAACACCTTCTGGTGTTGAAATTTCGGCTAAATATATTGGTAACCGTCGCATTATAGAAACAGCCGTTGCGACACTTGCTACAGACCGTGCTTTATTATTATTAGGTGTACCAGGTACGGCAAAATCTTGGGTATCTGAGCATTTAAGCGCTGCAATATGCGGATGCAGTACACAAGTAATACAATGTACCGCCGGCACAGACGAGAACCAAATTCGTTACGG
Source organism: Pseudoalteromonas sp. SWXJZ94C (assembly GCF_015864385.1). Taxonomy (NCBI): domain Bacteria; kingdom Pseudomonadati; phylum Pseudomonadota; class Gammaproteobacteria; order Alteromonadales; family Pseudoalteromonadaceae; genus Pseudoalteromonas; species Pseudoalteromonas sp. SWXJZ94C. The sequence continues at coordinate 80,905 of NZ_JADYXF010000001.1, read as the reverse complement.
CTGGAATTACGCACAACTACTCGCACACGGACCAAGTAAAGAAGCATTAGTTGCAACGCCGTTGTTTCGTGCAATGCAAAGCGGTAATTTATGTCGTTTTGAAGAACTAACGCGTATGGGTTCTGACGTACAAGACACTTTAATTACCGTATTGTCTGAAAAAATGCTGCCTATTCCAGAGCTAAACGATTCTATTTTTGCGCAAAGAGGCTTTAATATTATTGCCACAGCCAATAACCGTGATAAAGGCGTAAACGAGCTTTCATCGGCTCTTAAACGTCGCTTTAATGTAGTTGTATTACCTCTGCCTGATTCTGCAGAACAAGAAGTTGAAATAATTAATAAACGCGTAATAGAAATGGGTAAATCGTTAGACTTACCAGTGCCTAAAAACACCGCTGATGAAATAGAAAAAGTAGTCGCTATTTTTAGAGAACTACGCGGCGGAGAAACCCTAGACGGTAAGCTTACACTTAAAACAACCACGGGCAACCTTTCAACAGCAGAGGCTATATCGGTTATGGTTGGTGGGTTGAGCCAAGCAAATTGGTTTAATAAAGGCGACCTAGGTGCAGCTGAAATAAGTCAAAACCTGCTTGGCGCTATTGTTAAAGACCCTGTTCAAGACCGCGCTGTATTAGAAGAATACCTTGAAACGGTGCTTAAAAAACGCAAAGGGTTTGAAGACTACTACCATCATTTAAATCAGGTGTTATAAGGTTAACTAATGGCACACTCTGATATTCACTACTTTGGTATACGACATCATGGTCCTGGCTCGAGTAAGCGCTTATTAGCCGCGCTTGATCAGCTACAACCACAGCACGTATTAATTGAAGGACCAGCTGATTGCAATGAACTACTGCCTTTATTAGCCAACCCGCAAATGAAGCCCCCTATTGCATTATTAAACTATGCAGTTGAGCACGCAAGCAACAGTATTTTTTATCCTTTTGCTGAGTATTCACCTGAATACCAAGCTTGTTTGTGGGCAGCTAATCAACAAAAACCGGTTGAGTTTATTGACTTACCTATTTCAGTGCGTTTAGCGCAAATGCAAATAGAGCAAGATGCTAATAATGACAACGACAGTAAAAGTGATGATGAGATTACAAATGAAAATGAGCAAAAAACATCATCTAATGAACTAGAAACCTCAGACCCTCAGTTAGCAGCGTTGTTACACGACCCTATTGGCGCACTAGCAAATATTGCCGGTTATGAAGACGCAGAAGGTTGGTGGAACGATCTTATAGAACAAAGCCGTGATGACAGCTTAGCTATTTTTGAGCAAGTAGAACACGCAATGACCGCCCTTCGCCAACCTATTGCTGATGACTCTCCAGCATTAGAGCAAGACCGCCTGCGCGAAGCCTTTATGCGTTTAGAAATAGCAAAAGTAGCAAAAGAGTGTGATGGACCAATCGCCGTAATATGCGGTGCATGGCATGTCCCTGCGCTAAAAGGTAAGCACACCACAAAAGATGATCGTGCTTTAATTAAAACACTTCCAAAAAAACTGGCGGCAAGTAAGTATAAATCAACATGGATACCTTGGACATCGTCGCGTTTAGCTACCCAAGCAGGCTATGGCGCAGGCGTGTCGGCACCTATGTGGTATCAACATTTATGGCAACACCGTAATCAAGACGATCATATTGCTCCTTGGCTTGTGTTTATTGCCAATACTTTACGCGAGCAAGGCGCTATTATTTCAACCGCATCTGTTATCGAAGCACAGCGTCTTAGCCTAAGTTTAGCCGCAGTACGAGACAGACCACAGCCAAGCTTTGAAGAAATAACCGACGCGGTTATTAGCTGTATGTGCTTTGGCGAGTACGCATTGTGGCAACAAATAAATAAAACCGTATTATTGGGTCAACAAGTAGGTGAAATACCCGACGACATCGACCTTGTGCCATTATTAGAAGATCTTCAAAAACTACAAAAAAAATATAGGCTAAAACCCGAAGCACTCGAAAAAGAGCATTCGCTCGATTTACGCAGTGACATAGGACAAAACAAATCGGTTTTACTTCACCGATTACAATTACTAGATGTACCGTGGGGCGAGCAATTAGACGCAGGAAGTAGTCGAGGAACATTTAGAGAAAAATGGCGTTTAATATGGCAACCCGAATACGCTATTAAACTCGTTGAACACTTAGTTTACGGAAGCACCATAGAGCAAGCCGCAAACAACAAAGTAATTGCAGCATTAGCTAAAGAGCAACACCTTGGCAAGCTAGCAACATTAGTAAACAGCTGCTTAAGTGCCAATTTAAACAATGCAACAGACTTTGGCTTAACGCAACTCACCGCGCGAGCGGGTCAAGTAAGTGACTGCCATGATTTACTGACCAGTATTTCACCTCTTATTGATATAAGCCGTTATGGCACAGCTCGTACACTTGCTTTGGGTAAAATTGATGAATTAATTGAACGCCTAACGATTCAAGCAGCACTTGCACTTCCCTACGCATGTAGAAATTTAAATGACGAAGAAACACAACAGTATCGTCAAAACATTCATGCAGCTCATAGAGCCTTGGTATTGCATTTAAATAACACCGACACCTTAGCAAAATGGTGGCAAAGTATTGAAGAGATAACGCATTCAAGCCAATCAAATTTTTTACTTATCGGTTTATGTGCAAGGCTACTTTATCAAGCAGAAAGATTAAACAGTGAGCAGCTCAGCTTAATGCTTAATAAAATGCTGTCGCCCGCTTTACCGCCAGCTCAAGCGGCGCTCTTTTTTGATGGTTTTTTTACTGATGCAGTAGACCAGCTTTTATATGACTCGGTGCTACTTGATGCTATTAATAACTGGTTGTTACATCTGGAAGAAACCACCTTTATTGAATTTTTACCGCTATTTAGACGCGTATTTTCAAACCTTGATTCAATGGAGCGAAAACGTTTGTTTGATACCCTGTTTAGCAGTAAATCAACTTCTGAAATAACACACAATACCGATACAACCCATTATGCGTTATGGCAACAACAGTTATCACAATTAGCGAAACTCGCACAGCGTGATAAGGATTGGTTAATATGAATGATAAAACGACTTTAACCCAAGAGCTTAACGAAAATAACGAACCAATGGCGACAACATTAAGCGAAAAGTCACGCCGTTGGCAGCTCGCTTTAGGTGTAAACGACGAACAACAACCGCCGTTATCTAATCGCGATGAACGTTTATCGGGTGCACTTTCAGCGCTTTATGGCTCTGACGACTCAAAAAAACAAGGCAGAGGAAGTCTCAGCCGTTCAGCACCTAAAGTATCGAAGTGGTTAGGCGATATTCGTGAGTTTTTTCCGACCCCAGTCGTGCAAGTCGTTCAAAAAGATGCCTTTGAAAGGCTCGGCTTAAAAGAAATGCTAATGGAGCCTGAGTTTTTAAGTGCTATTGAGGCTGACGTACATTTAATAGCTGACTTAATCAGTTTACGCTCAATTATGCCTGAAAAAACAATCGAAACCGCACGACAAGTTATAGAAAAAGTCGTCAAAGAGCTAATGGATAAACTAGAGCAAAAAACGTCAGAAGCCATTAGAGGGGCTTTAAATAAATCTAAACGAAGCTTTAGACCTCGCTTTAATGATATTGATTGGCCTAGAACCATTCATGCAAATCTGCGCCATTATCAACCTGAATATAAAACCATAGTGCCTGAAAAGTTAATTGGTTTTATGCGTCAGCAACGCCGTTTAGCCGATCTTGATGAAGTAGTACTGTGTGTTGATCAATCTGGCTCTATGGCAACTTCGGTCGTGTATAGCTCAATTTTTGCAGCCGTAATGGCGTCTATTCCCGCAGTAAAAACCAAGCTGATATGCTTTGATACCAGCGTTGTTGATTTAACAGAAGATTTAACTGACCCTGTTAGCGTTTTATTTGGGATTCAATTAGGTGGTGGCACCGATATTAACCAAGCGATTGCTTATTGCGAAAAACAAATAGAACAGCCAACTAAAACGCACCTGTTACTTATTTCTGATTTATATGAAGGTGGCGATGAAGTTCAGTTAAAACAACGTGTTGCTCAGCTAGTAAAACAAGGTGTAAACGTCATTACTCTACTCGCCTTAAGTGACGATGGCAGACCCGCTTACGACGCGCAAATGGCAGCTGAATTTGCAACGCTTGGCAGCCCCGTATTTGCATGCACCCCAGAACAGTTTCCAGACTTAATGGCAACAGCCTTAAAGCGAGAAGACATTATGTTATGGGCAGCAGATCAAGACATAAAAGCAATTCGCCCGTTAGAGTAAGCCTTCTAAATTAAGCCCCTGATCTCTTAACCAGAGTTCAGGGGCTTAATCTAAAAAGTAATAAAGCGAGCTATCGAGCAAAATCATTCATTATTTATTTAAATGTAATTTTGCTCGATATACAATGATGATAATAATTTGAATTTAATAGTAGCTAAATAATAAATATTTAAAAAATATTTTGTATAAATAATTGAGGAGACGACTCAATTAAAACCGCAACCGCATACAAAATAATAGCAACTAACACAATTGCTAACATACCGTGTTTATTACCAACTAAATCTACAACCGTCATAATCACATAGAGAAAAAATACAGTGTTTATAATGGCAGGTATCACTGGCAGATTAAAAGTGAGTAAAGCAATTAAACTCAGTATTTCTATAATAACAAAAGCAACTACGGCGCATCTTTGACGCACCTTATTATCGTTATCAATAATTTTAATATTAAACCGACTATAAACAAATAAGCCAAAAGCTAAAACCCCCGTTGCAGCATATTCAATTCCCATTGAAAAATAGCTTAACCAAGGTATATCTACTTGCATTACTTTTAGCACTGAATAGCTTAATACAACCACCCCCGTTGTAATAAGCAGGACATTGTTTCTGTTTTCTTCTTCAACGCCAATAAGCCTACAAAAATTTTCGCCAAAAATTAAAATAAATGTACTCACTGCAAATATTCCTAAAACAGGGCTTTGCAGAACAATAGTAAAATAAGCGGTGTAGCAGAATACACCAGCATAAAAAATAATATCAATATCTGAAATTCTATTAAAGGTTAGCTTTCGAGCAATTGCTTCTAGCGCATCTTCGTAGATAAATATAAACCAATAAAACGTACCAATGTGAATAACTACGCCAATAATACTTACATAATATGCCTGCAATGCCCATATAGATTCAGCTTGGCTTATCAACAAGTACCCTGAAAAGAGTAAAATAGATTGAAGAATTATTGCTGGAATAGCGATTATTAAACAAACAATTTCATAAATCACCCTATGAAAAACAATCAACAATGCAATAACCGCAAGTGATTTAAGAATGTTTATAGCAGTAAAGTAACCCTCCTGATTGGTAGCTTTTTCATCTATTACTTTTTCATCTATCGCTTTCTCATCTTCAAAAGCCGTGTTAGGTTCAGCTAACAATTCTATTTTTGCTTTTTTTGCGTTGTCTGCTGTTATGTAGCCAAGATCGTAAAGCGTATTTATTGTGCTTAATACTGTTTCTTGTTTTGTATTATCAACAGGCTCCTCCGATGCAAAAGAGAGCGTTGTAAACATCAATAAGAAGAAGATAGTAATTACTTTATAAATCAAGCTGTTCATATTATTACTGCTTCCGTACGTATTTTAATAAATATTATTCTATATTAATATATAGATAGAATTACTTTTCAGTTTTGATATTTGTTATGCAAAGAATGGGTTATTGCAATACAAACCATATCACCCAAGTGCTAACCATACGCCTACAGCGGCCATTAAGCTTCCTGCTATACGGTTCATCCATTTAATATTATCGCCACGGGCTAAAAATAAACGTAGGCTTTTACCACCTGTTGCGTAAGCTAACATGCATACAAATTCGCTGACCATTATTACACCAAGCAATACTAAAAGCTGCGGTGCTAGAGCGTACTTAACACTTATAAACGGCGGCAGTAATGAGATCATAAACGCCCAGCCTTTAGGGTTTGCAATTGCGGTTACAAAACCTTGCGTAAATAATGACTGCCTACTTACGTCATTTGGTTTTGAGGTATCAATCGACATTTTACCTTTGGCTCGCCACATATTAAAACCAATATAAATTAAGTACGCACCGCCTACCCACTTTAGAATAGCGAACGCATCTGGGTAATTTAGCATGATGCTTGCAACCCCAAGCACCGCTGCAACGGCTACTGCAGCTACACCTAACAATTCACCTATCATCATCCATAATGTGCGGCGTACGCCGATGCTCATACCGAGTGTCATGGCGAGAGTCATACACATACCTGGCGTTATCGACACAAAAAAGAAAGTAGGAATAAAAACGGCGAGTGCTGCTGCATCAATCATTAATATGCTCTTATATTAAATTAACTAAAAATAAAAAACGCGGCTAAATAGCCACGTTTTTGAATACCTATTTTACTACTGGCCTTTAGTAGGCTCCGGCACTTGCTCTGGCTCTTTAGTTGAGTCATTTAGCAAGTATTTATCAAGCCACTGCTCTTGTTCCTACAATACATGCAATAAGCTTTACGAGCACGGTAACCGTGTGCTTCATAAGGGAGCATTACTAAGCGGGCGTCTTTACCTAACCCTTTTAGGGCTGCGTACATACGCTCACTTTGCATTGGGAATGTTCCGTGAGATTAAGAGTGGGTCTTCTTGCCCTCACAACATAAACACTTACTTTACTATTTACTCGGGATTGACTCTGCTACTTGCTCAGTAGTTACCTTTGCCGGCTCAACTGAGTCATTTAGCAAGTATTTATCAAGCCACTGCTCTTGTTCCCACAATACATGCAATAAGCTTTTACGAGCACGGTAACCATGTGCTTCATAAGGGAGCATTACTAAGCGGGCGTCTTTACCTAAGCCTTTTAGGGCTGCGTACATACGCTCATTTTGCATTGGGAAGGTTCCGTGAGATTAAGAGTGGGTCTTCTTGCCCTCACAACATAAACACTTACTTTACTATTTACTCGGGATTGATTCTGCTACTTGCTCAGTAGTTGAGTCATTTAGCAAGTATTTATCAAGCCACTGCTCTTGTTCCCACAATACATGTAACAAGCTTTTACGAGCACGGTAACCATGTGCTTCATAAGGGAGCATTACTAAGCGGGCGTCTTTACCTAAGCCTTTTAGGGCTGCGTACATACGCTCACTTTGCATTGGGAAGGTTCCAGAATTAGGGTCTTCTTGACCGTGGATCATTAGCATTGGTTCGTTAATTTTTTCAGCATGAAAAAACGGCGACATATTAGCGTATACACTTTGTGCTTGCCAAAAATCACGCTCTTCGCCTTGAAAACCAAACGGCGTTAATGTTCGGTTATACGCGCCGCTACGGGCAATACCCGTTTTAAATAAATCAGTGTGAGCCAGTAAGTTAGCAACCATAAATGCACCGTATGAGTGCCCTGCTATCGCTATTTTATCTTTATCAGCAATGCCTTTTTTAACTAAAACATCAACTGCGGCTTGCGCGCTTGATACTAACTGCTTTCTAAAGTTATCGTTAGGCTCGCTACCATCAATACCCACTATTGGCATTTTAGGATCGTCAAATACGGCAATGCCTTTGGCAAGGTAAGGCATTGGCCCCCAGTATCCAATATAAGTGAATGCATAAGGCGATTCGCGTACTTGCGATGCTACGGCTTTATCTTTGTATTCAAGTGGGTAAGCCCACATAAGCACAGGTAACGGACCTTGTGTTTTATCGTACCCTGGTGGTAAATAAAGCGTGCCCGATAGCTCAACACCGTCGTCGCGCTTATAACGTAGTTGTTCTTTAGTAACACCTTTAAATGCAGGATACGGGTGCTCAAATGTCGTTAACTGCGTTAGCATGTCGTTATCTAAATTACGTATAAAAAAGTTAGGTTGCTCAGTTTTAGATTCACGAATAGTAATAAATCGCTCACCTTCGTCGTCAAGCAGAGCGCGTACTCGCTCATAATAAGGGGCTTTTGATTGCCATAAACGTTTACTGCTATTTGTTTTAACATCGTACCTATCTAAAAAAGGCACATTACCTTGCTCTGAAGCGCCATTGCCGCGCAGGTAAATATAACGCCCGCCTACAATTTTAATTACGTTCGCGCCTAAATCGTTGCGTTCGTAAATTGCATTACCTGGATTTTTATAAGCATCGTTATAACTACGCTCTGAGAACAAAACTCGGTTTTTGTCGGCATTACGAGGTTGTATTATATAGGTACGAACTTGACGATCGCTAAAACGCCAGTCTGTTAGCATTGCTACGTTTTCGTTGCCCCATTCAATACCAGAGTATCGGCGTTCTACTTTGGCAAATAATTTAGGCTCACGTTTAAACGGAGCGCGTAGGCTGTAAATATAATCATGATGCTCAACATCGGTTTTCATATCGCCGCCATCTTGTGCCTGCGCCCAAATAACTTCTGCACCTTGATCTGCTCGCCATTCAAAATCGCGGCGGCCAGTGCGAACACTGTCGTAACCTTGTGGGATGTTATCGGCAAGTGGCTGTTTTGCCAGCTCTGCTAATGCATAGCCGCGCATGCCCCATATTTGCCATGTGCTTGCAAAACGGCTGTAAGGTACTTGATACGAAAATGGCTCGTTAATGCCTGCCACTAAAATATTGGTAGAATCAGGAGAAACCGAAAACGATTTAAATAAAGCTGAACTGCCAATTGCTTGTGTATTACCATCGAGCGTTATGTAAGCAAGTTGACCCTGCCCGTAAAACTTAAATTGCGCTTCATCAAACGGGCTGGTTAATAAGTTTTGGTAAGTACGTGCTGGGGCTTTTTCGCCAGTACTTTGTTGAATAACAGGCACAATATTTTGACTATCATTTGTAAGCCTTGGCTTACCAATATTAACCGCTAAATTTGCAACTATTGCACTGCTATCTGGCAGCCATTCGTAAGGCGTTGCGGTTAATACCGAATTTAACGCAGAACTAGAAAGTGCTTTTGCTTGCTTTGTTTCAACGCTGTACAACCACAAATTTGCTTGATCTGCCTGCTCAACTATAAAGGCTAAATACTTACTATTAGATGACCATTGAGGTGAGCGAATAATCCCTTTTGGTACGTTATTTATATGAATAACTGTCCCGCTTTGAACATGCTTTAATTCTACTGCACTGTATTTTGCATTTACACGGGAGCGCGAAAAATTAGCAGGATTAAGCTTAATCCCAGCTAGTTTAAGTTCTTCTTTTGCAAGTTCATCAAGGGTTACTACCCGTTTGCGTTCAAATAACGCAAGCCATTGACCATCGCTTGATAAGTAGCTAGTGGGTGCTAACTTTGCGTCAACCAAAGCGGCAAGTTCGGGTGATGGAGTTTGGTACCCCTGCTCGGCATAACTTGTTGGTACTAATGCAACACAACAAATAAGGGCAACTAACAGCCTAAAAGCGCTCATGTTTTTATCCTTTTGTTATTTTTTACTATTATAGCTGTATATAAACACGTTTTGCTTTATTCATAAAGTATTAAGCTTGCTTTAAGTGGAGTAAAAGATGACTTAGTAATCTAATTTAAATTACACTACACAGCTGTTTACTTGTTGTTTGACTCGTTACAATACGAGTTAGTATTTATCAAAAATTAGAGATTCTAGCCAATGAAAAAAGTGCTGGTAATTGGCTACGTATGGCCAGAACCAAATTCGTCTGCTGCGGGTACGCACATGATGTCGTTATTAAATGCATTTAAAGCGCAAAACTGGGACGTTGAATTTGCAACGCCCGCGCAGCGCACCGACCACATGGTAAACCTTGACGACTACGGCATAACCAGCCAAAGCATTGCGCTAAACTGTGACAGTTTTGACGAATACGTTAAAAGCTATAATCCAGATATAGTAATGTTTGACCGTTTTATGATGGAAGAACAATTTGGCTGGCGTGTTGATAAGCATTGCCCAAATGCGATTAAAATTTTAGACACTGAAGATTTACAATGCTTGCGTAACGCTCGACACACGGCACTAAAAGCTGAGCGCGAATTTACAACCAGCGATTTACACTCAGATATAGCAAAACGCGAAATTGCCGCTATTTTACGCTGCGACCTAAGCTTAATTATTTCAAGTTATGAAATGAGCCTACTAAATAGCGTATTTAAAATAGAGCCAAGCTTATTGCACCACCTACCCTTTATGGTTGATTTAAGTACATTACCTGCAAGCATAAAAACGTTTGAGCAGCGCCAGCACTTTATGACCATAGGTAACTTTAGGCATGCGCCAAATTGGGATGCTGTACTTTACTTACAAAAAATATGGCCACTTATTCGCAAGCAACTACCAAAAGCAGAGCTACATATTTACGGCTCTTACCCACCACCAAAGGCCACGGCACTTAATAACCCTAAAACCGGTTTTTTAATAAAAGGCTGGGCCGATAACGCGTTTGATGTAATGCAAAGCGCTCGAGTATGTTTAGCACCACTGCGTTTTGGTGCGGGTATAAAAGGCAAATTACTAGAAGCCATGATTATGCAAACACCCAGCGTTACTACTAATATTGGTGCAGAGGGCATGCATAACGATTTACCATGGTCGGGTAAAATAGCTAACACCGCTGACGACTTTGCCAATGCAGCCATTGAAATGTACAACAGCCAAAGTGAATTTGAACAAGCGCAGCATAATGGCAACACACTACTTAATACGCTGTACGATAAAGCGCAATTAAGCGCTGCGTTAATTAAAAAAGTCGATTCAATAAGTAACGATTTAAACGCTCATCGCGAAAAAAACTTCACCGGCCAAATGCTCAAACATCATACAATGCGCAGCACTCAATACATGTCGCAATGGATAGCCGAAAAAAATAAAAAATTAGATTAAAAATGACTAGACACACACCAATTAGTGTTTAAAATCGCGCCCATCAAACGTGGGCAATTTTAGCTGTATTGCTTATATTTTTAGCTTAGTTATCGCAATATTTGGTCCAAAAAGATTTGAAAACTGCAACTTTTACAGAAAAACGCAAATTTATCGTTAAATTAGGCAAAATGCTTCACAAGTATGGTACGCCCGCTTACCGCCTGGAAGCTCATCTAATGGAAGTGGCTACTTACTTAGGACTTAAATCGTCGTTTGTTATGTCGCCAACCTCTGTAACGTTTGTTATTTGGACCGATGGTCACGAAGACGAGTACACCCACGTAGCACGTGTAGACCCTGGCGATCACGATTTAGGCTCGCTTGCCGATACCGACGACCTTGTAAATCAAATGCTCGACGACAAATTAACCTTACAAGAGGTCGACGCCCAGCTAGACGCTATTTTTGTAATGCCAAACCCGTATAACAAACTAACAACGGGTGTTGCATTTGCAACCTCTGGTGGTGCGTTTGCCATGTTAATGGGCACAAGCTGGATTGACGTAATTTGGTCATCAATGCTTACTCTCGTTGTTTATTTATTTGTACTTTGGTCTGGGCGCTCAAAACGCGTAGCTCATATGCTTGAGCCATTAGTGGCAATAATATCAGCAATACTTGCGTGTGCAGTAAGTGTGTATATAACACCTGAGATAAATATACGCTTAGTGGTACTTTCGGCCATTATTGTGTTTATACCTGGTTTAGCACTTGCGCTTGGTTTAGCAGAGCTGGCAGCGCGGCATTTAGTGTCGGGTACTGCGCGAGTAATGGACTCGTTCATGCTGCTATTTAAACTGTATTTTGGTGGTTTTATTGGTATAGGTATTGGCTTTGCACTCTTTGGGCAAGCCGATTTTGTACAACCGGAGCCATTACCAAAGTGGACCGCATGGCTGGCTATATTTTTACTTTGTAGCAGCTTAATCGTTATTTTTAGAACCAAACTTAAGCATGCTGTTTGGTCTATCGCATCAGGCTTTATAGCGTATGGCACCAGTATTGGCTCGGCTATGTACCTTGATTACACGTTAGGTACGTTTGTAGGTGCTTTATCGGTGGGTATATTTAGTAACTTGTTTAACCGTGTTGCTAATGCGCCGGCCTCTATTGTTGCCATGCAAGGCTTGATTGTATTAGTACCAGGAAGCAAAACGTATATTGGCTTAAATTCACTTATTGAAGGTCAAGACTTTGTATATGCAGAGCATATAGGCCAACAAACGTTTTTAATATTTATGTCGCTTGTTGCAGGACTAATATTTGCAAACGTAGCCCTACCGCCTAAAAAGAGTTTATAAATTATACTGAGCACTCGCTTTACTTTGATTGAGTAAAGCGAGTGAAGCGTTAAACTAACAACAACTACCACGTAGCAATTGATGCCAATGCTAAGTGTTTTAGCTCATTACATTGCACTTGAGTCAAACTCAAAAACCTCATAGTGATTCCAACGTAAAAAAAGTTCACCGCTTTCAAAATACAGATTTATGTCATCACTTGATGAATAGCAAAAATCATCCCAGTGACTACAAAAAACTAGCCAAGGTAATGTAAGCCCTGTTTCTTGATCCCAGCAAATTGTTACTGTTTGCGAATCATTTACTAAGCCCTTTAACCATTGGCGTGTTAATTCATTCCCTTGTGTGGAGTCAAACCTTTTTGCTCCAACCGGAAAGTTCATAGGTGTAGTAGCAATTAATGCTCTTGCTTGATCTTCGCTCAATGGATTGAGTTTATTTAGTGTATCTTTAGAAAAATCGCCATGGGATGCGCTAATCCAGCGCCATGCTAAAGAAAAGTCTTCAATTTTAATCAACACACTATACCTGCTTTTATAAACATGTGGCTGACTCTACAACACTGTTGCAATGCTCTAAATACCCTATTAAATCAGTATCATTTGAGTAGTTTGAACAATTACCTATTTTAAGACCTGACACTTTACCTGTAGAGTCAATTTCTACGTCCATGTACGATGCAAACAAAGCGTTGTTTTTGGTTTCAGTCCACGTAAAGTGATGTTGAGTATTACGTGTGTTAAGACGTTTACGATCGGGTAATTTAAACTTACTGGTTGTTGCTGTAAGCAACGTATTTTTATTCTTAACGGTAATTTCAGCGCTGCTGATAGCCCAAGAGTATGGCCACTCTCTTGTGATTTTGGTAGAAATTTCACATTCGCCAAGCACAGTAACCTCATCCAAATCAGAAACTATATTTGCATATTCACTGGTTCGTAAACTGCTTTGCTGAGCTGGAATAAACCATAAAACAACCAGTGACAATAAAACCGTTTTCCATGTCATTATTTATTACTCCACCCCCTCTTTATAGAAGAAGCCATTAAAACACTGTTGTGTGCATGTCGATTTAGTTAACGATAAACCATTTATTATTTTCTATTTTAGTTCAATTACTTACAAGTAGCCATCGCTTATTAATGGTCGAGGATGACTGTGAGGATTATTACTATGACACTTCCCTATTGAGCCAAAATACTCAATAGGGAAGTAACTTAACTAGCGTGACCAGTTAGTTTTGGCAAGCTCTACAATTTCGTTTCCTTTGCCATTTATCAGTGCTTTCATCATGTAAACGCTAAAGCCTTTTGCTTGCTCTAATTTGATTTGCGGTGGCATTGAAAGCTCTTGTTTTGCGGTATCGACTTCTAAAACAACAGGTCCTGAGTGGTTCATCATCTCGTTCATTGCCGATGGTAATTTTTCAGGGTCGTCCACATGAATCCCTTTTAAGCCACAGGCTTCTGCAATTTTAGCAAAACTTGGGTTTTCTAAATCGGTATCGCTTGATAAAAACCCACTGGCTTTCATTTCCATAGCCACAAAACTGAGTGAGCGATTATTATAAACAACAATCTTTATTGGTAAATTAAGCTGTTTAAGCGAGATTAAATCGCCCATTAACATCGAAAAACCACCATCGCCACACATTGCAATGACTTGGCGATCTCTATCTACAGATTGACCCCCCATTGCCTGCGACATGGCATTTGCCATAGAGCCATGATTAAACGATCCTATTAAGCGGCGCTTACCATTCATTGATAAATAACGTGCAGCCCACACTGTTGGCGTACCTACATCGCAAGTAAAAACAGCATCGTCAGCCGCTTGCTCGTTTAGTAAACGCGTTAGGTATTGCGGGTGTATTAAATTTTGCGAGGTTTTGCCACTGGCAAGTTCATCAAGATCTTTTCGCGACTCTTTGTAGTTTTTAACACTCTTTTGTAAATGCGAACTTGTGCGCTCACCTTTAATATGGTCAAGCAATGTGGTTACTGAATTTTTTGTATCACCTAATACACCACAATCAATTTGCACGTGCCGACCAAGTGACGCAGGCTGATTATCAATTTGCAATATGGTGGTATTTTCAGGATAAAAAGCACGATAAGGAAAACTAGTACCAATCATAAGTAACGTATCGGCTTCTTGCATTGCATGATAGCCCGACGCAAAACCAATAAATCCGGTCATACCAACATCGTAAGGATTGTCGTACTCAATAAATTCTTTACCACGCATAGCATGCACTATCGGTGCTTGTAATTTGTCGGCTAGCGCAACAATTTCGTCGTGGGCATCCTTACAACCAGCACCACACAATAAGGTTACTTTTTTACTTTTATTAAGATGAGTCGCCATTGCTTTAATATCAGATAAAGCAGGGGTATAAGTTGCTGGTTTTGGCACGTTCCATTTTGGCTTGATAGCTTTAGGCATATCTTTTAATGCAATGTCGCCAGGTAGCACAAGTACACTCACGCCTTTGTTTAGTATTGCTTGTCGCATTGCGGTTTCTAGCAGGTACGGCATTTGCTCGGGGCTCGAAACCATTTCACAATACACACTGCATTCTTTAAATAATTCTTGCGGATGGGTTTCTTGAAAATAACTACTGCCAATTTCAGATGAAGGAATGTGTGCGGCAATAGCTAATACCGGTACATTATTACGCTGACAATCAAATAAGCCGTTAATTAAATGAAGATTACCTGGCCCGCAAGAACCCGCACACACCGCAAGCTCGCCTGATAAATGTGCTTCGCCACCAGCTGCAAATGCTGCCACTTCTTCATGACGTGTGCCTAGCCATTCAATTGTTCCCATTTTTCGCAGGCTTTCACTAATGCCGTTAAGTGAATCGCCAGTTACTCCCCAAATGCGCTTTACGCCCGCTTGTTCAAGGGTTTTAGTAATAAAACTTGCGATACTTTGACTCATAATATAGAACTCCTAAATATTAAGTTATTCTGTAAATTGATTTTTTGCCTCTGATCTATCAGATAAGTCATCGTTTCGAAATGCGCTCAATTATTGAGAATCGACAAGCTTAGATATTTTAATAATGATAGATATATTACTACTGAGACTTTACTAACAAACAATACTCCTAGGTTTGCTGCGCCCCCATACTGATACACATAACATGAATGCGCGCTTTAAAATCGAGACGAATAAACTAGCCCGAGATTTTTAGTGGCTTAACTATGAATATGTTATTATGCGCCTAATTATTTCACTGAATACTTTATGTTATCTTTATGCCAAATTCTGCTACTTGCTTTACGTTATTTGCTCAAAATATTGACCAATTTTTGCTCCCAGAAAAGTTTACGTTCCCTTTTTATTACGAGCCACAACCTCTAGCTATTAAAGCGGCAAAGCAACTACAGCAACAACTTGAAATGCTGCCACAACTGCACGAAGAAAACGCGGGTAAAATGTTTGGCGTATTAGTGGTACAAAACGATGCGCAGCAAGTAGGGTTTTTAGCTGCTTATTCAGGGCAACTAGAAAGTGAAAAAGCAGGTATAAACTTTGTACCGGCTGTTTCGAGCATACAACTACAAGATGATATTTACTCAGAACAAAGTAAAATAATTAACGACATTAATGCACAAATTGATCAGCTAGAAAACAGCAAGCAGTTAGCGGTTACCAAAACACAGTTAAACGAAGCAACAATCACTTATCAAGAGCAGTTGTTAGCACAGCAAGCTGTAATGCAGTTAGGCCGATTACAACGTAAAAAACAGCGCAATGAAGCAAGTGCAGAACTTAGTGAAAGTGATTTTGAATTATTAAAAACAAAGTTAGCTAGTTTAAGTATTATCGAGAAAAAACAACTACAAGCACTTAAACTTTACTGGCAAAATAAAATAGATTTACTTAAACACACCTTAGCAAAAACTACAGATGAAATAAGTCATTTAAAAAAGCGCCGTAAAACGTTGTCGAAAAGCTTACAAAAAAAATTATTTGCACAATATCAATTTTTAAATGCTAACGCAGAAGTAAAAGATCTCAATGGTATTTTTGCTGAGTTACCAGCACATACCCCGCCCGCAGGTTCTGGTGATTGTGCCGCGCCTAAATTGCTGCAATATGCGTATAAACATAACCTAAAACCTATTGCGATGGCTGAGTTTTGGTGGGGTGCTGCGCCTAAGTCGGCTATTAGGCAGCACAAAAATTATTATCCGTCTTGTTACAGTAAATGCCAGCCCATTTTGAGCCATATGCTTAAAGGGCTTAACGTTGAAGACAATCCATTATTAGTTAATCCTGCACAAGGTAAGCATCTTGAAATTATTTATAAAGATGATGACTTACTCGTGGTAAATAAACCAGCCGAGTTTTTATCTGTGCCTGGCGTTAATATTGAAGACTCTGTTTATATGCGTATTAAAACGCAATTTCCAGAAGCCTCTGGTCCCTTAATTGTGCATAGATTAGATATGTCGACTTCTGGATTATTGATGATCGCACTTAATAAACGAGCGCATAAAGCCCTGCAAAAGCAGTTTATAGAACGCGTTATTGAAAAACGTTATGTTGCATTGGTCGCAGGAAATGTAATTGAAAATAGCGGAACGGTAGACTTACCATTAGTGCTCGACTTTGATGATAAACCACGTCAAATGGTGTGTTACAAAAATGGTAAGCCATCGCTTACAACATGGCATGTTTTAGAGCGTAAAAACAATACAACCCGATTGCAGTTATACCCTAAAACAGGTCGAACCCACCAATTAAGAGTACATTGCGCCCACAGTTTAGGTTTAAATATGCCTATTGTTGGCGATACTCATTATGGAAAAAAAGCCGACAGATTACATTTACACGCTGAGTATTTAGCGTTTACTCACCCAATAACGCAAAAACGATTAGAGTTTGAAGTAGCTGCTGATTTTTAGATACTAGGAGCGTATTAATCTTTGGTGGCTGCAAGGTAGTTAGTTAAAGCCCATCTAAAATCATCTGTTTAATTTTATGCGCTTTTTCAAAGTGATCTAACTTATGAGTTTGTATCCACCATGTAGCCGCTTCCATAAGTAGCTCAGAGTCGTCATTTTTATTAGCAAAAAAAGCATAAAAAGAAAGTCCAACATTTTCGCCTTTGCTTGCTATTTTTTTATCGCACACTGTGATTATTTTTGTTCTTAACGATTCACGCATAAATACCTTGTTTAGTTTTATTCTTCACTAATTAAACACGCCATTTAAAAAACTAGTCAGAAACTCTAAAATACTTCTGTCTACTATGCCATGGTTTTCTATTTTTTTGTTTTTAGCATTTACTTGCATAGCTTTGCACTCATTTTTTAATTGTTCTACCGTGTGTGCTTCAACCTCATATGCAGTATCAGCTTGCTGCATACATTTTGAAGACCCTGCATAGTCAGGCGATGCACAAGCACTTAGTAGCAAGCATAATAAAAACGTAATAAAAAGCTGTTTCATATTTACCCTACCTAAACGTAAATGTTAGTTTGTTGCCATTTCAATCGCAATAACAAAAACTTCAAAAAAGAATAAACCAACTGCATCTGTAAAAATGTCATTTTTATGATTTGTTTCGATTTTAGCGCTCATACATTGATTATAAACTTCGGTACTTGTTTGAGCACCATTGTTATCGGTCGAATTAGCTTCTTCTATGCACTCATCCGAATCAGTATGTATTGGCGAACTACAAGCACTTAATACAAAACATAGTGAAAAAACAGCAATAAATTTTTTCATGTTTATCCTTAAACTTAAAATATTTTCCTATCTTTAAATTTTATTTTAGCACCGTAATAATAGGCTTTCCTATCCAAATTTTGTAAGTATCTGTAGAAGTAAACTTACTCAATATTTATACTTTTGTGCTGTTTTACTCTTTGAAATAATTGCATTAGTCTCTCTGTAAAATTTACAGATTAGTGCTATAAAAAAACAAAAATATAAATATAAACCCAATAATTTCAAAAGATTAACCTGTGGCATTGCACTTGCTTCTAATCAAATAAGCAATCAATAGTAAGTAAAAGGATTAATTATGAACATTTTTGAAGCGCTACGTCACGATCATGATAAGCAACGAGAATTAGTTGATGCACTTATTCAAACCCACGGTGAAACAGACAAACGCCATACTTTAATGGACGAGCTAAAAACAGAATTAGAACAACACGCAAAATTTGAAGAACGTTACTTTTACAACCCACTTATGTTTGATGACTTAACTCATGAAAAAGCGCGCCACAGCGTAGCTGAACATCACGAAATTGATGAATTAATTGAACAACTTGAAGATACCGAAATGAGCTCGTCTGCATGGTTAGTTGCAGCTAAAAAGTTGCACCATTTAGTACATCATCATTTAAGTGAAGAAGAACACGAAGTATTTCAATTAGCGGGTAAAACACTAACCGAGGGGCAAAAACAAAGTTTAGCAAAGCAATATAACGATGCAATGCACTAAATATTTTGTATTTGTGAGTACCCCTATTCACAAATAATTGAACCACCTTATATACACTCCCTTGTGTACTATTGGTTATAAGCCACTTGGCTTATAACCATTTTTAAGCCTACGCTCTAACTCTTCTCTAGTAAGGGTGCTTCTGTCGGATCAAAAATTCGATACGCCACTAGCTTTAAGCCATCGTTAATAAAAAACCACACCAAAGCATATGCCCACACAGCAAGTGCCCATCCCCATCCTAGTGGGGTCATAAACACGCCATAAACAGCAATAAGTGTTGCTATAACTTGCGTGCCAAATACGGAGACCATTAATATAGCAGACGGTTTAATAGACCAAAATGGACCTCGGGTACGCGCTAAAAATATAGTCAAATGCCCTGCTACAGAAAGTAATAAGTACATTAATGTTTGAAGATGAGGACGGTCGAGTTCAAATACTTTATCGCCCAAGTAAAATAAACCAAAGGCTGCAATTGGCCCTACAATTCCCAGCACAGATGCAATACCCAAAACGAGCCGCATATTCCATGTTTCGGGCTTATTTTGATAATGCACATTGTCGTATGCAATAGACAAAATGGCGGCATCGTTAAGTAAAGCAAGCATTACAATCATGACTGCGGTTAACGGATAAAAATTAAAAAATAATATCGCCATTGTCATAAAAAGTAGCACGCGCAGTGTTTCAGCAACCCTGTAAATAGCGTAACTGTTCATGCGTTGAAATATTTTTCGGCTTTCTTTAACTGCATCAATAATAACCGATAAGCCATCGGTCATTAACACAATTGATGCTGCTGAACGCGCTGCATCTGTAGCGCCCGATACAGCAATACCACAGTCAGCTTTTTTAAGTGCTGGCGCATCATTTACGCCATCTCCTGTCATACCAACAATGTGCCCTCTATGCTGAAGCACATCAATAATATGGTATTTATGCTCAGGGAATACTTGTGCGAATCCGTCAGCACTCTCGATAGAATCATCTAACTGCGTTGTTTGATGGTGTTCAGTTGCACCAAATCCACTAGCATCAAGAATGTTTGTCCCTAAACCCAGTTTACTTGCAGTTTCGCGCGCAATGGCAACTTGGTCGCCCGTGACCATTTTAACGCTCATACCCATTTCTTTTGCATCGGCAATGGTTTGTATTGCTTCTTCACGCGGTGGATCAAAAAGCGGCAATACGCCTATAAATTGCCATTTACCTTGCTCGTCTGTTTTAGCAACCGCTAAAGAGCGAAACCCACGCGCTGCAAATTCATCTATCGATGCCTCAACTGCAGTTTTAACTGCCTCAATATTAGCCGACAAAGCTAAAATAACCTGCGGTGCACCTTTGGTCACTTTAAACGTTTTGCCATCAGCATTTTTAATTAATGCTTCAGTACGTTTGCTCACAGGATCAAATGGCTGAAAATGCTCTATATGATAAGAATCTAGATGCTGCTCAGCTTTTACACTTTGTAATACTGCTAAGTCAATCGGATCGTTATTTTCTGAGCGAGATGCTAATGCCGCGTACAATATAACTTGCTCAGCAGAGCCTTTATTTGTTGAGTTTTCGATATAAAACGGGTCACCTAACGTTAATAGGTTTTGTGTCAGTGTACCTGTTTTATCAGAGCAAAGAATATCAACACCTGCTAGCTCTTCAATTGCAGCTAAACGTGTTACAACCACTTGCTTTTTAGCCAATAAACGAGCGCCTACAGCCATAGTAACTGATAGCACTGTTGGCATGGCGACTGGTATTGCCGCAACGGTTAATACGAGTGCAAACTGCAATGTGGTAATCATTGGATCATCGCGAAACAAAGCAACAATAACTATAAGCAGCACTAAAGCCGCAGCAAGCATTATTAAATAATTACCAATTTTAAGCACTGCACGCTGAAAATGACTTACGGTTCGCTCCCCTTGCACTAACTGTGCTGTTTTACCAAAAAAGGTATTAGCGCCGGTTGCGTAAACTATTGCTTCTATTTCACCTTGGCGAATAATAGAGCCCGAATAAACAGTTTCACCCGCCGACCTTACAACCGGTAACGACTCACCCGTAAGTGATGATTGATCGACTTCTACTGGATCACCATCGAGCAAACGCGCATCTGCAGGCACTATATCGCCCATCCGCATTCTAATAACATCACCTGGTACAAGTTCGCTGGCATTTAAATTTTGCCATTGAGTATCGCGGCGAACGCGTGCTTTGTTGGCTAATTTTGCTTTTAATGCAGCAATTGCATTACCCGCTTGATGCTCTTCCCAAAAGCCAACCAATACGTTAGACAGCAATAATACAAGAATAATAAAAAAATCAGCCCAGTGCTTAGCAAGCGCCGATAAAATAATAGCAGCCTCGATCATCCACGGTATTGGCCCCCAAAAGTAAGATAAAAATTTGAGTAGTAGGTTTGTTTTTTCTTCAACTAGTTCGTTAGGTCCATATTGTGCCAATCTTTGTGTGGCATCAGTTTGGCTTAACCCGTCGGATGATGTTTTTAGCTTTGCTTGTAATTGTGCTAAATCGAGCTTGCTCCATTCATCGCAATTTTGATTATGTGAAGACTTGTTTACTGAACGATTTGATGACTGATGCGCTGACGAAATTTTGACCTTTTCCATACGAGCCTTCTATACAACATTGAGTTGAATAACTTGAGGTAATTAAAACCTACTAACCGTATAGCTAACATAAACTAAAGCTGTCGATATTGTTCTTACAAATGTATTAACTTTGATCTAACGCAATATTAAGGGTGAAATAATATAAAAAGGATTATTTTTAGAAGATGATAAAGAGGGTGGATTATTAAAAGAAGTACTTAAAGGCTATACATTGGGCTGAAGTAGTAAGTAACTCAGCCCAATGTACTTTTAGCTATAACCTTATGGATATAGCTATTTTTTTATTACTTTACAGTAAATTTTACGTCTTGGTCACGTAACAAGTAAAGTGCAAAACACGCAGCCCACATTGGCCATGCAGTGAAGAATAATAAGTTATTAAAACCATCAATGTATTGGTTGTAAGACGAAAGCGTAGATAAACCATGCATTACAAAAATGATACCGTAAGTAATACGTTTTTTAATACCCGCTAAAAATGCCAATACTAAAACAAGTTGAAGAGCACCAATAACATAAGCAACAATATCAGATGAGCCACTAATACCGTAAAAATGTTCAAAAATACGCGCACTATGACCTGGGTTTACGAATTTATCGAACGTCCACATAGCCATTACGATAAAAACACCTAAGCGAAGCGATAAAAGAGACCACTGCAAACGATTTTGTACATCTGAACTCATTGAATTTGTCATAAAACTTCCTTTAAAAAATATATAAATAAACCTGAATAGACGAAGACCGTATAAATTCGTTTTTATTTCAAAAAAAATTAATTTTTTTAATAAAAGTTAAATTCTAATAATTATAACGCCGCACACTTTAGTTTTATAAATTCAGTAAGCAGGCTGCTCTATATAAAATGGTAAGAACTAAAAAGTAGTCTACAATTAAAAAACTCATTAAAAGCAAATGTTTATGTTCAATGTAATACAATTTATCGATTTTTTTAGCTAACCAGTAAAACTATAATACTAAGTTACTAACCTTAAAAAACACTAATTTTGTTATGTTCTAAAAAACAAAAAGAATTGAGGTTTGACTGAAAGTTATTTTTACGCCTTTCGGTCTTTATCGCCATCAACATATAATTATAGAGAGAAAACGCTTGAAACACGCATACTTGGCTTTAGCTTTAGCCACCATATTAAATACCCCACTTAGTGCTTTTGCAGCAGAAGAATCAACAAAGACAAATGATTCAATAGAGCGCATTGAGGTGGCTGGTCAAGTTATTAGATCTCAAGGACTTTCTGTTAAAGACGCTACAGTTGATGGACCTTTTGGTGACAACTTAGCACTGCAAGATATAGCGCGTTCGGTAACACCAATCTCAAGCGAATTAATAGAACAACTTAACATTACGACATTACAAGATGTATTAGCAGTAAGCCCTAATACTTATTCAGCGAGTGGCTTTGGCGCACCAAGCTTACCAACTATTCGTGGGCAATTAGGTGAGCTTTTTCAAGATGGTACACGTCGTCAAGCAGGTAATAATGGCTTTGGGGTGCCGTTATCGTTCAACTCTATAGAACAAATAGATGTGGTAAAAGGCGCACCACCGGTATTATTTGGCTCAAGCCAGCGAAATGGTGGTTTTGTAAACTTACATTCTAAAAAAGCGTCTACTGATGAAAGTAAAGGCAAAGCAACTGTATCTGCGGGTCGATGGGATCAATACAGTGTTTTAGTAGATTACAGCGCACCGATTGTAAAAGACAAAGTCGGTTTTAGAGTCAGTGCTGAGCACATTGATAACGGCAGCTACTACGACTTTTCAGGCACAAAGAGCGACAGCTTATTTGCATCGTTGCGTGTATTACCCGATGACAAAAGCAGCTGGGATATTAACTTTGAGTTGTATCAAGTTGAGTTTACCGATAACGCCGGTATTAACCGCCCTACTCAAGCACTAATAGATGACGGGCTTTATATTACAGGGCAAGGCGTACAAGCAAATGGCAGCACAGTACCAGCCGCTGGTTCAATTATTTCGCCAACTGGGCAAGTAAAAATAGACCGAAGCACGGTACTTACCGATCCTGATAATCAAAACGAAGCGACGACTTATTTAATACACAGTATTTATAAGCGTGAGCTTTCCAACAACGCATCAATTAAAAACATCACGTATTTTCAGCACTTACAACGTGAAGAAATTGCGCAAAATAGCTTTGTTGAAATTATAGATGGTGCCGATACAGCACAAAACCGTACTGAGCTTACTTATCTTTGGAATAGTAATCAGCAAACTATTTTTGCATTTGATGTACGTTATAACCGCGTATTAGGCTATAGCCAATTTACAACAGAAGCCGACTTACCTATTGATTTGACAGGCCCACTTTCAAACCGCCGCATTCCTTTAACCGACACACAACAAGCGCGTTTAATTGAAATTAGCCCAGGTGTGTTTGTATCACCCGGTGGTCAATACGATATTAATAACGACGGCAGTGGCGACTTTAATTTATCAGACACTACCGATTCGCGCTCATGGCAAACAGGCTTTGCCATTCAACAAGATTCAGATTGGACAAGCAAATTTCACACAAGCGTTGGCTATCGTATTGACTTTTATGACGTAGACGCACACGACCCAATAGCACCACAAGGGCAAATTGCAGCCAGCGATAGCATTAACGATAAACTACATTCTGGGCAAATCAGTTTTAACTACCGACTAAATGGTGACTACACTACTTACGGCACTGCAAGCTATAACGAAGCTACATCAAACAGTATGGCCGGTGGTACAGCGCTTAGTAGTGACAATACAATAAGTGCACAAAATTTTTCTACTGAAAATACCCTTGTTGAGTTTGGTTTAAAATACGCACCAACCGACAGTGATTGGTACGCAGATGCTGCTTTATTTAGTCAACGTCGTAGTTTACGTAATCGCGATGGTAGCAACACAGGCATTCGTACTTCCGGTTTTGAAAGCCAAGTATTTTACGACGCCTACCCATATTGGTTAAGCGCGGGTTACAGCTATATCGATGCTCGCTACGATAACTCTGCAAGCAGTCAAGATTCAGCACAAGTAGCAGATGCATTTGATAATTCTCGTCCAGATATTATTGAAGGTACCAGTGTTGGTGCGCCTAGTTTTACGGCGTTTGCGCCATCTGATAGGCGTGTTCAGGGTATTCCGGAACAATCTTTTAGTTTTAACGGAAATTATTCAATTAATTCGAAATGGCAAACGGGTTTTTCAGGTCTATATACAAAGAGTTACCCATTAGACTTTTTGGCGACAGTAAAGATTCGTGATCAATACACGTTAAACGTAAATACTAGCTATGCTTTTACGCCTAGCACCAAGTTACGATTAGACGTAAACAACGTTACGAATCAAAAAAACTGGCGCCCAGTATTTGAAGGCGGTTACTTTGGTGCAACTTTGGCTTTTCCTGAGTTGCCAATTAACGCCAAGCTTACGCTTACTCATAATTTTTAAGAGAGAGAACATGATTAAAAAAATATTTCTATTATTGATTGCAGCAGGCGCCGTAGGCTTGTTCTTTCACTTTAATTTGCACCAACTACTGACGCTTGATGGCTTAAAAGGATCAATGGATCAGTTTAGCGATTACAAAGAGCAATCTCCGTTGTTGGTTATTGGTGGGTTCTTTTTACTTTATGTAATAGTTACTGCCTTATCTTTACCAGGCGCGGCTATTTTAACACTTGCAGCAGGCGCATTATTTGGCTTGGTAGAGGGTTTATTAGTTGCATCGTTTGCATCGACTATTGGTGCAACACTCGCCTTTTTAGTGTCTCGTTATTTACTGCGCGATACAATTAAGCAACGCTTTCCTGAGCGCCTAGCCGCCATTGACGCTGGTGTTGAAAAAGAAGGTGGATTTTATTTATTTACTCTTCGCTTAGTGCCGGTGTTTCCGTTCTTTTTAATAAACCTACTAATGGGTGTTACCTCAATAAAGTCATGGACTTATTACTGGGTAAGCCAAGCAGGCATGCTAGCCGGTACATTTGTATTTGTTAATGCAGGTACGCAACTGGCACAAATTGATAGCTTATCGGGCATTTTATCGTTCAACTTAATTTTATCGTTCGCTTTGTTAGGAATCTTCCCATTTATTGCTAAAGGAATCTTAAACGTGTTTAAAAAACGTCGTGTATACAAAAATTATACTAAGCCTAAAAAATTCGACCGTAACATGATTGTTATTGGCGCGGGCGCTGGTGGTTTGGTAACAAGTTATATTGCCGCTGCGGTTAAAGCAAAAGTAACCCTTATTGAAGCCGGCGAAATGGGCGGCGACTGTTTAAACTACGGTTGTGTTCCAAGTAAAGCAGTTATTAAAAGCGCTAAAATTGCAGAGCAAATTCGCCACGGTGAAAACTACGGTCTAGAAAACGCAACACCACAGTTTTCGTTCAAAAAAGTAATGGCACGTGTACATAAAGTTATTGCCGATGTAGCACCACACGACAGTGTTGAGCGTTACACAGACTTAGGCGTAGATGTAGTAAAAGGTTACGGTAAATTAATAGACCCGTGGACTGTAGAAATTAAACTTAACGATGGCGGCACGCAAACACTCACCGCTCGCACCATTGTTATTGCAACTGGCGCACGCCCATTTGTACCGCCACTACCCGGTATTGAAGAAACAGGCTATGTAACAAGCGATACATTGTGGAATAAATTTGCAGAGCTTGATGAAGCACCTAAAAAACTTGTAGTACTAGGTGGCGGTCCAATTGGTAGCGAATTAGCACAAAGCTTTGCACGTTTAGGTTCAAGTGTTACGCAAATTGAAATGGCGGAGCGCATCATGATCAAAGAAGATCTTGAAGTGTCTACTTTTGCTCATGAAGCGTTAACCGAAAGTGGCGTTAATATTTTAACATCGCATCAGGCATTACGTTGCGAAGCTCGCGATGGTAAAAAATTCATTATTGTTAAACATAACGACAAAGAAATAGATATTGAATACGATGAGCTACTATGTGCCGTTGGTCGAAGTGCGCGTCTTAAAGGTTACGGTCTTGAAGAGCTAGGCATAGAAACAAACCGCACTGTAGTAACTAACGAATACCTAGAAACACTGTACCCAAATATTTTTGCAGCGGGTGATATTGTAGGTCCATACCAGTTTACACATGTGGCCGCTCATCAGGGTTGGTACGCAGCAGTAAACGGTTTATTTGGTCACCTTAAAAAGTTTAAAGTAGATTACCGTGTTATTCCGTGGACTACATTTATTGACCCAGAAGTAGCACGTGTTGGTTTAAACGAGCAAGATGCTATTGATAAAGGGATCGATTACGAAATCACTCGTTTTGAATTTGAAGAGCTAGACCGTGCAATTACCGATAGCGCCACTAAAGGCTTTATTAAAGTAATTACACCAAAAGGCAAAGACAAAATATTGGGTGTTACCGTAGTATCTGAACATGCTGGCGACTTAATTGCTGAATTTGTACTGGCAATGAAGCACGGCTTAGGGCTTAACAAAATACTCGGTACTATTCATAGTTACCCTACATGGGCTGAAGGTAATAAGTACGCAGCAGGTGAGTGGAAACGCGCTCATGCTCCTGAAAAAGTACTTAACTTACTTGAAAAATACCACACTTGGCGCAGAGGTTAATTATGTTTAAAACACCTTTAAAAGCACTACTAATTGGCTCAGTTTTAGTCGCAACATCGTTTGCAACTTCATTTACAGCCCAAGCCCAAAGCATGCACGATAGCTGGAACACGTTAGTAACTAACAATGTTGTTGCTATTAATAATGGTCATAGTACTGAGGTTGATTACGCTGCTATAAAATTACAGCATAAAGAACTTAAAAGTTATTTAGATTCACTAACAGCAGTAACACAAAGTGAGTTTGATGGCTGGGAAAAGCCTAAGCAACTCGCTTTTTTAATCAATGCTTATAATGCGTGGACTGTTGAGCTTATCGTCTCAAACCTTGCCAGTAAAGAGCACCCTGATCTTAAGTCAATTAAAGATTTAGGCAGCTTTTTTAGCTCACCGTGGAGTAAAGAGTTTGTTCCTTTACTTGGTAAAACACGTAGTCTTGATGATATAGAGCATGGTTTAATTCGTGGTAGCGGTAAATATAACGACCCACGTATTCACTTTGCTGTAAATTGTGCGAGTGTTGGTTGCCCTGCACTTCGTGAAGAAGCGTACACCGCCGACACTTTAGAAGCACAACTACAAGAACAAACGGTTCGCTTTTTATCAGATACAACTCGTAACATTGCAAAAGATAATACGCTAAGCGTGTCTTCTATATTTAAATGGTACGGCGATGATTTTGAAAAAGGCTTTAGAGGCACAAATACACTGGGTGAGTTTATGCTGCAATATCCAGATGCGCTTAAACTGATGCCTAATCAGCAAAAAGCACTTAAAAGTGGTGAGATGAAAATTAAATTTTTAGATTACAACTGGGATTTAAATGCACGCCATTAAGTTTTGGCAAATCATTACGCGATACAGCTTTTGCTGTGTCGCGTTTTGCGTTTGTATAACGGCAAGTTTTGGTGTTTTTTCGACCTCAACGTTTGCCAGTACGGTTACTAGCACCGATACTAATATCAAAAATAATATAAAGAATAATGCTGCCCAAAAATCACGTTGGGAACATATTAAAACGCAAGGTCAAAACCAAGACGTGTATTTTTATGCGTGGGGCGGCGATGCACAAATAAATGCCTATATTCAATGGGCTGCAAAACAAGTTAAAACTAAGTACAACATAAACTTAGTGCATGTAAAACTCAGCGACACCAGCGAAGCGGTAAGCCGTGTACTTGCAGAAAAATCAGCCAATAATAACAACCAAGGCAGTGTTGATTTAGTGTGGATAAATGGTGCTAACTTTGCCACCATGAGCGAGCATTCTCTGCTTTTAAAGCAATGGGCTAATAAGCTACCTAACTTTGTATTTACCGATCCGATAAATAATCCGGCTGTTAATTTTGATTTTGGCTTACCTACCAATGGAATGGAAGCACCGTGGGGGCAAGCATCGCTCACATTTTATTACGATAGCCTAGCAATAGATGGCTCAGCTAATAATAAACTTCCCACTACATTAAACGAATTATTACACTGGAGCGCGCAAAACCCAGGCCGCTTTAGCTACCCAAAACCACCTGACTTTTTAGGTATGAGCTTTTTAAAGTACGCACTAGTCATGCTACATCAACAAAGCAATGAAAGTGTAAAAGCACAGTTAAACCAACCAGCTACCGCTTTAAATATGGCACAAGTGCTAAATCCGTTATGGGACTTTTTAAATAAACTGCACCCAACACTTTGGCGTGGTGGTACGCACTTTATGCAAAGTGGTGCACAAATGCGACGCTTAGTAGACGATACAGAGCTGATCTTAGCCTTTACGTTTTCAGCTCCCGAAGTGCCTGCAGCAGTTAAACGCTATGATTTACCAAACAGTATTCGTAGTTACGCTATGAATGATGGCAGTTTAAGTAACACCCATTTTATTGCTATTACTTACAATGCCAGCCACCAGCAAAGTGCGCAATTAGTGGCTAACTTTTTACTTAGCCCACAAGCTCAGGCTCATAAACAGCAAGCACATGTTTGGGGTGATAAAACGGTACTTATTCAATCAACATTAAATGCTGAGCAACAAGCTTTGTTTAAAACAACTAAACCACACCCAAGCGCCCTTCCTTTTAACAGTATTAAACGCACATTAAGTGAGCCACACCCAAGCTGGGTTGATGCAATTATGCAAGGGTGGCAAACGCGTTATGGGGTAAGCAAATGAGTGTAATTTCAAACAAAGTGATTGCAACTTCAAAGCCCGTTACGCATTGTAATACTGATATATTTACCCGTATGGTTAAGTTTAGCCCGCGCTTTTTACTCGCCTTACTGATATTACCCGTACTTGGTGGCTTAATTAGTGTTTTACTACCCGCCTTTGGTTGGGCTCCAGCACTTGAACAAACCAGTATTGGTTTACAGGGCTTTAATGCACTTTGGCAAACACCTGGTTTGAGCCAAATGGTTGCATTAAGTGTTGCAACTGGCTTGGTAAGTACCCTACTTGCTTTTGTCATTACCTTAATGATTTTAGCTGTGTTTTTTAACAGTCCTTGGCTTGGTCATATTCAGCGTTTACTGAGTCCAATTTTAGTAATACCACACGCAGCAGCCGCTATTGCAGTTGGTTTTTTAATTGCCCCTTCAGGTATGATTTCGCGTTTAATATCACCTTGGTTGAGCGGTTGGGATCTTGCACCAAACGGCATGTTTCCGCATGACTCGTTTGGTATTAGTATAATTTTAGGCTTAACACTTAAAGAACTTCCTTTTTTGTTATTAATGGCACTGGGCGTATTGGCGCAACCTGAGCTCGGCAAAAAGTTACGCCAACAACACAAAGTCGCGCTTAATTTGGGTTACTGCCCAATGACTGCTTTTTTTAAAGTAATACTTCCAAGCCTTTATCCACTCTTACGTTTACCCCTTTTAGCGGTACTTGCCTATGCCAGCGCAAGTGTAGAAATGCCACTTATATTAGGTCCAAATACACCGCCTACTTTGGCCGTTGCTATTATGCATTGGTTTAACGATGTTGATTTAAACCTGCGCATTAAAGCCTCAGCCGGCGCTTTGCTACAACTCGCTGTAACCGGTGGGTTATTGGCTATATGGCTTGGCGGCGAAAAAGCCATTAAAATGCTATTTAGTGACCTACTTACCAATGGCGAGCGTGAATATGGCGGCGCGTTTTGGCAAAAAATCACCGTTACCCTCACCATATTTGTTATTGGTTTTATATTATTGTCGCTTATTGGTTTAGTAATGTGGTCGGTCGCTGGATTTTGGCGCTTTCCGGCAGCTATACCCGATCAGTTTGTGCTGTCACACTTTAAAAGTGCGTTAATGCAAATGGGCAGCCCACTGTTTAATACACTTGCTATTGGTTTAGTAACAACCGTATTTGCCATTATAATTACGTTGTTATGTTTAGAGTCAGAGCAATTAAACGATAAACCAATTTCTCGTTTTACGAGTTTAATTATTTACTTACCGTTGCTTGTGCCTAGTATTGCTTTTTTGTTTGGTCTTGTGTGGATTCAGCAATTAGTAAATAACCAAGCCGCATTTTTTAATGTGGTACTTACACACTTACTCTTTGTTTTACCTTATGTGTTTTTGTCGCTTGCTAGCAGCTATCGACGCTTAGATCCACGCTTTGCAAATGTTGCGGCAAGTTTAGGCGCCGCCCCATGCAAAGTGTTTTTTAGAGTAAAACTTCCTCAGTTGTTTGCACCAATTTTAATCGCTGCCGCACTGGGTTTAGCAATAAGTTTTGGTCAATATTTACCTACACTTTTAGCCGGTGGCGGACGTATAGCCACAATAACTACTGAAGCCGTTACACTTGCTAATGGCGCAAGTAGGCGCACAAGTGCGGTGTATGCCATTATGCAAATGGCGCTACCACTTATTGGATTTATACTTGCGTGGGTATTGCCTAAGTACTTTTTTAAAAGTGCGCGAGTTTAGAAACGCATAAATTATAATGCATATATCGTTAAGGTTTTTTAATGCAGTCATCTTTACAGATTAAAAATTTAAAGCTTTGTCGTCAAAACGAGCTTTTACTTAGCTTGAACGAACAAGTGAATGGCGGCGAAATACTCACAATTATGGGGCCTTCGGGCAGCGGTAAATCAAGCTTATTAAATTGGCTTACGGGCACATTACCAAATGGCTTTAAAGCTAATGGCGAAGTATGGCTTAACGGCGAAAACATTGATAACTTGCCTGCGCATTTGCGCCACATTGGTGTGCTTTACCAAGATGCTTTATTGTTTTCGCACTTATCGGTTGCTGGCAATATTGCCTTTGCTATGCCTAAAGGCAATAAAAAGCAGCGACTTGAAAAAATAGAACACGCGCTTGAACAAGTCGGTTTGAAAGACATGGGCAATCGCCACCCCGACAACCTCTCGGGCGGCCAGCAAGCACGTGTAGCATTATTACGCATGCTACTGAGCGAGCCTAAAGCTATTTTGCTCGATGAACCATTTAGCAAGCTCGACACACAACTGCGGGTTGATACTCGCGAACTCGTGTTTAGCCAAATACGGGATCACAAACTACCCGCAATAATGGTAACCCACGACCACAGCGACGCAGAGGCTGCCAATGGCAAGCTCATTACGTTAAGCGCAGCTCTTTAATATGGCTTTAATACATAGCTTAAACGCATAAGGCAACAAACATGCTAGACAAATTTATCACCCCTGTAATAAAGCCACTTTTAACTCCTGTTGTAATGCTTATGCACAAACGCGGTATAACCCCCGATCAACTCACTGTTGTTGGTTTTTTAGTGGGTTTATTAGCAGTGCCATTACTTGCTTTTGGACTTTGGTATGGGGCATTAACTGCCATTGTTTTAAATCGTATTTTAGATGGGCTTGATGGCGCACTGGCGCGTTATTCAAATCAAAGCTCTAGTGCTGGTGGATTTTTAGATATAACGCTCGATTTTTTATTTTATGCGGCTATTCCGCTTGGTTTTATTTTGGCGAACCCTGAGCAAAATGCAATTGCCGGCTCGTTACTACTTGCAGCCTTTATTGGCACTGGCTCAAGCTTTTTAGCGTTTGCGATTGCCGCCGAAAAATTTAAGCTTGAAAAACCTCAGTTTAAATATAAAAGCTTTTACTACTTAAACGGTTTAACCGAAGGCACAGAAACAATTGCACTGTTTATTGCATTTTGTATTTGGCCACAACACTTTGCCATTATGGCAAGTATATTTGCTGTTGCTTGCGGCGTTACTATTTTTACCCGTATACATGGTGGTTACCACACTTTAAAGCAGCAAGAAGCTGACGTTAATAACGCAGAGCCAAAAGCACAACACTTCGATACAGAGGTAAATAATGACTAACGAAGTATGGTGGCGTCTAGGCTGTTTTTTTAGCATTTTAATTATTATGATGTTACTTGAATGGCAAAAACCAGCACGCCAATCACCCATTAAAAGCAGCACACGCTGGTTTGCTAACTTTGGTTTAGTGTTTGCCTCGTCGGTTATTGCACGCTTAGTTGTACCCATTGGCTTAACCGCTGTTGCACTTTACAATCAAGAGCATGGCATTGGTTTATTCAATCAAATAGCCATGCCAAGTATGATTACTATTATATTGAGCATGTTATTACTCGATATATTAATTTACTGGCAACATAGGTTATTTCATCAGGTGCCTATTTTATGGCGCTTACATCGCGTACATCATGCCGATGCCCACGTTGATACAAGTACGGGCTTGCGATTTCACCCTATTGAGATTGTGCTTAGCATACTAGTAAAATTTGTAGCCGTAAGCGCTCTTGGCGTACCCGCAATAGCAGTGCTTATATTTGAAATAGCACTCAACGGTTTAGCATTGTTTAATCATGCAAATATACGTTTACCAAATAAAATTGAAAAACCATTACGCCTCGTTTTGATGACCCAAATACTTCACCGAATACACCACAGCAACGTGGTAAGTGAAACAAACTCAAATTATGGGTTTAGCGTTATTTGGTGGGATAAACTGTTTGGCAGTTATAAAAGCGAAGCTAAAAAGCCTGATGGTGATATAAATATAGGCTTAATTGAATACCCAAGTGCTAAGCAAAATGCATCTCTTTGGAACTTACTTATAATTCCTTTTAAAAATAAATAACGAAGATATTTAGGTTATAGATTGTTATTTAATATGTAAGTAAAGCACATAGCTGTGCTTTACTTACATTCATACATTAGACCACTGCAAACTAAAGTAACCCCTCCTTTTTTACTAAACATTTTAACCAACCAATAAATGCTATATTTTTATAACTCCTTGTTAACTGGTCGAACCGTAAACTAAATGTAAATAACATAGACAAATATGTTGACCAATTACCTTCCCCGCAATATCATTTGTAAGCGCTTACAATTCACACATAAAAATGTAAGCGCTTACAGTAAATAAAAACGATATAACTTTTAATAAGTTAAAACACAAATTCTGACAATAATCTGTTGAAACCGGGGTTCAGTTATGAACATTGAAACAACGCACATTACTCGCTTATTGGCTGCTATTTCATTAGCATCTTTAGCTGGTTGTGGTGGCGATGCTGCCACTACATCAAATTTTGATAAAGTAGACGTAACCGCACCAGTCTCTGATTGGCAAATGGTTTGGAATGACGAATTCGATACATCTAGCATTGATGCAAATAAATGGAATTTTGAATTAAATTGCGATGGCGGTGGTAATAACGAAAAACAATGTTACACCGACAACGAAGAAAATGCCTTTGTAAAAGACGGCATACTTAACATTGTTGCCCTCCCTGCTGGAGAAGGTGCAGAACAGCCATATACATCAGCGCGTTTAAATACACGTTATAACGCTGATTTTACTTATGGTCGATTTGAAGTGCGTGCAAAATTACCAGCAGGTCAAGGTAGTTGGCCCGCATTTTGGATGCTGCCAACAGATGAAGTTTACGGCACTTGGCCTCGTTCTGGCGAAATAGATGTTTTAGAATCAGTAAACCTTAAAACACCAGATGAAGACGGCGGAATAGAGTCAAGCATCCACGGCACCCTTCATTACGGACGTGCATGGCCAGATAATAGCTACACAGGACAAGAATATAAATTCCCTGAGAATACTAATCCAGCAGATGATTTCCACACTTATGCTGTTGAATGGCAAGAAGGTGAAATTCGCTGGTACGTAGATGGTTACCTTTATGCAACCCAGCGTCAATCTGAGGTTTTATACAATTCCAAAAGTGAGCCTGCGGGCTTAAAGCATCGAGGTTGGTTTGCAGAATACTTTGAACAAGGTTCTGGCGAACTTACAACGCATTGGGATAGCGCACCATTTGATAAAGATTTTCACTTATTGCTAAACCTAGCAGTAGGCGGCGACTGGCCTGAAAACGTTAATGATTTAGGTATAGATGCTAGCGCATTTGAAAACGGCCAAACCTTTGCTATTGATTACGTACGTGTTTATCAATGTGCATCAAGCCCTGATACAGGTAAAGGGTGCGAAACTATTCGCCCAGGTTACGATAGCTTAGACGATGCCCTACTTGAAGGTGATGCACCAGTTCCTATAGCTGATGGAGTTACTCCATTAACCATATTTGGTGATTCTTTTAATATTAATTGGCCTGCGTGGGATTGTTGCGGAGGTTCAACTCCTGCAATAGTTGTTGATGAACAGCAAGGTAATACTGTTGAATTTAATGTTGGTGAAAACCCAACTGTAAACGGTTTTATTTCAAGAGCGGCAAACATTACCAATGAGGCAGGTGTAGCCTCCCCTTTTGATGCAACGCCCCTGTTAGCACAAGGGTATTTTCAATTTAAAATGAAAGTAACTAGCGCACCTGCTGATGCAAACTCTACATGGGTTATTAAGCTTGAAAGCGCAGGAGACACAACAACTGCGGCCGAACTACCCATTACTCAAAGCGTTGAAGGTATTGCTCCTGTTGTAGGTCAATGGCAAACATACACATTTAAATTAACCGATCTTGTTGCTGCAAACTTAGATATTAGCGCTATTGATGCGGTTATGATCTTTCCTACTTGGGGCACTGGTAATGGCGCTGTTTATAGAGTAGATGATGTAAAAGTTACGCAAGATTTCCCTGAGCTTGATGTGTTTTCAGATACTCAAAATCTTGATTGGCCAATGTGGGACTGCTGTAGCGGCTCTACGCCAGTGGAAGTAATGGATGATGAACAACATGGTATAACAGCAGAGTTTACAATAAATGATACGCCTACTGTAATGGGCTTTAATAGCCGTACATCTGTTGGTGGAAGTGGCGAGGCATTTGATGCAAGCGCTATCATAACACTCGGTCAAATTACGTTTGATATGAAAGTTACGAGTATGCCAAGCACACCCGATGCGCCATGGTTTTTCAAAGTTGAGTCAAACGAAGGTGACTCTGCCGTAGAGCTTGCACTTACTGCAAGTGTTGAAGGTATTGCCCCTACTTTAAACGAATGGCAAACATATACTTATACGCTTTCTGATTTATCGGCTGCCGGTTTAGATGTAAGTGCAATAGATGTATTAATGATTTTTCCTAATTGGGGTCAAGGTGCTGGCGCAGTATATCGTGTTGATAATGTAAAAATTTCAAACCCGTAATTAAGATTTCACTGACAAATTCTAGGTGCTTACACAGCACCTACTCTCTTGAACAACATTTTATAAAGCAGAGCTATTATGAACACATTCAATTTTAAAAAGAGCCAACTTGCGGCTTCTGTGTCTCTCATCATTGCTGCGAGCACATTAAACACAGCTATTGCGGCAGAAGCTGAAACAAGCGTTTCATCTGATGTAGAAGTTATTGAAGTAAAAGGTATTCGTGGTTCACTTATCCGCTCAATGGATATGAAACGCGATTCGGCAGGTGTAGTAGATGCTATTTCAGCTGAAGAAATGGGTAAATTCCCTGATACTAACTTAGCAGAATCACTGCAACGTATAACCGGTGTATCGGTAAGTCGTGCAAATGGCGAAGGTAGCCAAATTACAGTGCGTGGTTTTGGCCCAGAGTTTAACTTAATAACGTTAAATGGTCGCCAAATGCCAGGCACGGGTTACTCTCGTTCTTATAATTTAGAAAATATTGCCTCAGATGGCGTAAGCGCACTTGAAGTATTTAAAACTGCACGCGCCGATATACCTAGTGGAGGCTTAGGCGCAACGGTAAATATATCAACAGCCCGTCCACTACAAAAACCTGGCGAGCATTTTACAGCATCAGCAAAAGCGCTTTACGATACCTCAAATGAAGCTGGCGATGATGTAACACCAGAAGTATCGGCGATGTACAGCAATACCTTTAAAGATGAAACCTTTGGTATTGGCTTTTCGTTTTCTCACCAACGCCGTGACTTTCAAAAACAAAGCGCAAATATTCAAGGTTGGCAAGCAAACGTAGATTTACCTACCCTTGACCAAAGTGATTTTATTGACAACCGCAGTGTTGATGCTGATGGAAACCCTACCGGTAATTACTATCTTCCAAAAGATATGAACTACTCAATTGAAGACTTACAACGCGAACGCACTAACGGTCAAGTAACACTTCAATATGCGCCAACTGATAACTTTGTAGCAACTGTAGATTACACCGCAAGCGAAGCAACCACTGGCTCACAAACTATTGGCTGGGGTATTTGGAACGACTTTGGCAGCAATATTAATGGTTACGAGTTAGACGAAAACGGCACTGCCGTATACATGGATTTAAGCGGTAATGATGCTTCATTTACTTCAAGCAAAAGTACCACCGAAGTTAAAGCACGCTCTTTAGGTGTGAACCTAGAATGGCAAATTAATGATACATGGCAAGTTGAACTTGATTATCACGACTCTAAAAACGAAACTGATAACGGCGCAGATAGCGGGTTAGGTAGTGCAGGACAAGTTATTTTAGGTTCAGACCAGCTTGTAAATAAAGTATACGATTTCCGTACAGGTGAAATACCAAGCGCTGAAGTATTTTGGCAAAATGGGACAAATGAATTAACTAAAGGCGAAATAGATTCTAACTTTAGTCAATTTATTCATTCACCAGGCGAGTCAAATATTGAACAACTGCAATTACACACAACTTGGTATAACGAAAGCTTTGATATTGGCTTAGTTGAAGTTAAATTTGGTGCCTCTCGTACAGAGCAAGACACTGGCGGTTATACTGCATGGAGCGGATTAGTGGGCGGTCCTGGTTTTAACCCGTCGTACACTGAAATATTCCCAGATGCGATGTTTACTCGTAATGATACATCTGGTTTGCTTGATCAGTTTTCAGGCGGTGGCAGCGACTTACAGCCTAATTACTACTACACATTTGACTTTGACGAAGCGGTAGCAAGACAAATAGCTTACTTAACCTCAGATGTTACCGGCGGCGATGCATACGCAGCAAACGCTTATCTAGATGGTATTGACAGCGAAAGCTATGTTGAAGAAATTACCAACAGCTTTTATGTTCAATCACGTTGGGAGTTTGAGCTTGGTGATTACTTTTTAAAAGTAAATACAGGCCTGCGTTACGAACAAACAGATGTAACCAGTACAGTACGCCAACGAGTAGAGCAACAAGTTAATTGGATCAGCGCCTCAGAATGGATTATGCAATACGCAGACGGCGGCGACGATAATTTCTTAGAACAAGAAGGTGATTACGACGTTTTACTGCCTTCAATTGACTTAAGTCTCGATTTAACCGATGACATAGTTGCCCGTGTATCTTGGGGTAAAACAATGTCACGAGCGCCATTAGGTAACCTAGCGGGTGGTCGAAGCCTTACAGGCAGCCCTAAACCTGGTTCGCGCACAGGTAGCCAAGGTAATACAAACTTACTGCCATTTAAATCAACAAACCTTGATTTATCGTTAGAGTATTATTATGCAGAAGGTAGTTATGCATCAATTGGCTACTTTAAAAAAGACGTAGACAACTTTATTCAAACAAACATTACGCAAACAACAATTGACGGTTTACACGATATTTTAAACGGTCCTCGTTACTTGCAAGCCGTGAGTGATTTAGAATCACGTGGCGAGCAAGCAACAACCGATGCTATTTTTGCACAAATGATCGCAAATGGTGATGCCAATTCAAGTGGAATTATCGAGCCAAACAGTGATGATCCGCTAATAACATGGAATATTAGTCAACCACAAAACAGCGACAGTAAATCAGTAGATGGTTTTGAAGTTGCTGTGCAGCACTTAATTGGCGAAACCGGATTTGGTGTTGGTGTAAATGCTACATTTGTAGACGGCGATGTAGAATTTGACACTGAAAGTTTAAGCCAACAATCACCATTATCGGGTTTAAGTGACTCGGCAAACTTTCAAGCATTTTACGAAAAAGATGGCTTATCAGTTAAAATTACTTACGCATGGCGCGACTCGTACTTAATTGGTGTTGGTCAAGCGCAAGGCTCTGCAGACGCACCACCGCAGTATGCTAAAACATATGGTCAGTGGGATATGAGCGTAAATTACGACGTAAACGAAAACGTAACGGTATTCTTTGAAGGTGTAAACCTAAACAACGAAACCGAACAAGGTTACGGACGTTACGAAGAGCAATTCTTATTTGCTAATCAATACGGTCCTCGTTACGCCATTGGCGCACGTTACAGCTTCTAAAATATTTACCAGCAAAACGAAGCCGCTCTATTGAGCGGCTTAGCTTTATTTATACCTTAATAGTTCACACGTGCACAAAAACTATATTGAGTTACCTTGATTTTACAATCTGTTTTAACTACTTGTTTAACAGTAATGTTTTAGGATTTTCTTCATTTCTCGAGTGCAAAAATTAGTATACTTATTATCTTTCAGACCAAGATTAGCGTATTTTTCAACCTCGCTTTTAAACAAATTTTGCTCAAAAAGATATCGTGCAAAAAAGCACAGGTTAAGATCGGTAAACTTATCAGGTGTAGCTAAATGAGGAAGCAATGTAACTATATGATTTGATGACAGCCTTTTTTCTCGCAGGTGCTTTACAAGAATACTCCATGTATCTTCTCGTATCCGCCCATTTTTGTGACTAGTAGCAATAGCTACTAAAAGATTTTGGATTTCTTGATTTTTAATACTCTCAAATGAAAAGAACTTACAAATAGGCAGAGATTCTCTTATTACTTCTAAATTATTGTCTTTTAATAATAAAGCTATTTCGCGTTCAAATAATGCGAAAATGAATTGCTCTTTATTAGCAAAGTTAATAAGTGAAACAGTACTCGTCGATTTAATTTTTTATTTTTATCAGCTAAACCAAGGCGAATAAATTCAATATAATCAGATAAACTGCGCGGTAATTTATTAGTACTGTTCTTACTTTTATTACACAAAGCAACATAGTCTTTTACTTCACTATCAATATTATCTTTGTACCAATTTTCATCACTTATATGACGCTCAAAAGCATCCATCGCCCCTTTTCGGGCAGGAACATCCGCTTTTATAAAAAGTGCCTTAACCTCTGACATACTCTTAAAATCAATATACGTACGAGTC
This sequence comes from Pseudoalteromonas sp. SWXJZ94C, assembly GCF_015864385.1. Taxonomy (NCBI): domain Bacteria; kingdom Pseudomonadati; phylum Pseudomonadota; class Gammaproteobacteria; order Alteromonadales; family Pseudoalteromonadaceae; genus Pseudoalteromonas; species Pseudoalteromonas sp. SWXJZ94C. Next base: position 41,462 of record NZ_JADYXF010000001.1, on the reverse strand, counting down.
AGTACCCAAGCAGCGCTCTCCTTAACGGCTTTATTAGTTGAAGTTAATAAGCTTTTTAAATGTATTATTGATTTATTAAGATCTAGTGCACCCACTTTAATGCCTTTGTACATCCACTCTTGAGCTCCTTGGCGTGGTCTGTATTTAGCGTACCCTTTTCCTACATCTTCACATTCAAGAAATTGAGTAAATATAGTAGGCTCAGCACTCAAGTTCTTCAACACCCAAAGTATCTCTTTACTAGAAAGACTGGAGTAACTAACAGAGTGAATATGCCTTAAGTTTTCATACGTTGGTTCATTGTAAAATGTTTTTATATGTTCAATATTGACTAATTCAGATTCACTAAAGCTTGATGGATCAACGAGTTTATTATTTTTTAATTTTTTAACACCACCATTCAAAGTTATTGCTGCTACCGGACCAAAAGCAGCAATACTATCCGTGGACCCATTGTGAAAAAATTTAGTTACTTTCACTAAGGGAAAGACACATTGGTTTTTATGCCTCAAAAGTAAATCGATATCTTTCCCATACTCTAACTCACCAATAATATCCTTAGCATTATCGTAATTAACCCAATCAGCATCAGGGATTTCATCTCGGATAACTTCACCAAAATAAGCACCAAACTTTTCCATTAACTCGGTGGTTAATTTTCCACCAAGAGCAGCAATAAGCTTTTCAAGTTCGTTTAACGTACCCATGGTGCCATCTAACTGAGGATTATCCTTCTTTAGTTCATCACTTAATGTGATTGCTTTGTTTTTTATTTCTTCCATTTAAAGTACTCCTGTTAGCTATATATGTACTCAAATACAAATTAAACTGATTCTTTATTAAAGAACCAGTTTAAAATCGCTTTATTTAAGTTTTAAGTTCATACGATGTTATTTTTTCTTTTTACAAAAAATCATTCAATAAGGTACTCATATCCGGCTTCAGATACATCACATTCAATTAAGATGTAAGCTTTTTTTACTGCGCTATAATCTAAAATGTTGTTTAGCTGTTTTCCCCTTTTAAAAGAGCCACACTAAATTCCACCATTTCATTGATAAATATTAATATTTCTTTGGCTTCAATTTCACTCTTTATCTGATTATGTAAAATTGAATGTATTAACTTATCTTTATTTAAACATGTTGCGATATCAATAATAACGGTATTAACCGGTTCATAATCTACATTCATGACTTTTACATCTACCCACTTTGACATCAGTTGTATTAGGGTTTATTGATCTTTCAAGGTTGAATTTACAGCAGTATATTTGGTATTTAGGCAAGACAGAGCCTATGCAGTGTGGTTATTTCCCATAAATGGGCGATAACGTAGCATAAAGGCAAAACAGGCGCTGCCCAGAGGGTTCTTTCTAGGAGCTATTTACTCTTTGTTGCTCGGTTTTTACTTATTCTTACATGGATGTAAGCCAGTAGAATAAAGCAGGAGCAGTTATCGGGCCCACTAGGTTACAAATCTCGCACCGCGGTTAAATAGCCCTAGTTTGAACAAATTTTAATCCGCAAAAATCAACAGACCCTAGTTTTAGTTAAAATAAAGAGGTTAAACAGATATAACGTTTATTGTACATCTGATTTAGCGCGTGCAATAAAATCTGAATAGTCAGCAGAAATAGGCATGACTTTGAAGGGGCTGACGTTTGCCCCGCCAGTGTTACCGCTGGGAATTAATCCAAACGCAGTTTTGGTAGCTGCTCCAGCTATACGAAATATTTGTCCAAAAAGCTCACGTAAATCGTTTTGCTTAAACGCCCAGCAAAACATCAATATATGCACTTTAACATGAAAATAAGTAGATTCTTGACCGAGTACATGAGCATTTTCTAAATGCTCAAATGCCTCCATAAACTTGCCATTTTTATTAGCTAAATGAGCTAAGTCTAATTCGGCATTTACATATGGTTTTATATTTTTAGTGAATTGACTAAACATACTTCTATCCTTGTAAGCGTATAACGAGTATTTAAAGCAACTCGTTTATAACCTATGTTTATTAATGGTCAAACAATAACCGAGTTGCTATTTTGGTTCAATTGCTACTTTTGTTTTTTAGTTTTGCGAGCTCTCTTGATTTAATTTTTAGCACTTTAATTTTAGCGCCGTACCAATTAGCCATAGGTGCTGCTGCAATACCGTGTATTAAAGTACTCATCCATACAGCGTTAATCGCAACAATTAAAACTGAGTGACCGTATTCACCTAAAATATCTTTAGAGATAATAAGTGCAAACAGCGCTGTAGCAAGACCTCGAGGTCCAAAGAACCCCATAAACACTTTTGTTAATACTTTAGCTTTAGTGCCAATCAGTGAAAGATAAATAGCAAGAGGTCGTACAATAAATATACTTACTAAAATATAACCAACAACAGGGAGGGTTAAATGCTCAACAGCTGAAGGAAGTAAGCCAAGCCCAATAATAACAAACGAAGTCCATATTAATATTTGCCCTTCACTTTCAGTAAATTGGTATATAAATCGACAATGGCCTTTTACAATATTACCAAAGGCTAAACCTGCAACAAACGCTGATATAAATCCATTTCCACCCATTAAAGTAGCCATTAAATATGATGTGCCGGTAAGTGCTAAAACGCCAATTCCTTCATATATAGTCGATGATATTTTTTTGACTCAGAGTATAAAAATAAACGTCCGCTCGAAAACCCCATAAATGCGCCAACCAAAATACCTATAAATATTTGGCTAAATCCAAACACTAACCATGACATTTCATTTTCTTGAGAGCCGGTTTCCATAGCAACTATACTGGCAAAAAATAAAATAACAGGTAATGCTAGTCCGTCATTTAAACCGCTCTCAACTGATAAACTTTGTCGCTCGTTTAAAGGTACGCTCTCATTGCTAACAACAGCTTGACCTAAAGCTGCATCAGTCGGTGCTAAAATTGCCGCAACTAAGGCTAGCATTGCCCAAGGCCACTGTGGAAAAAACAAATAAGCAAAGCCTGTACCAATCAAAATACTCAACGGCAAACCTATCAATAGCATTCTTAAAGACCACGTATTTTGCCTTTTTAATCTGCGTAAATTTATTTGTGAAGCATCTAAAAATAATAATACAACTAGCGATATTTCTGCTATTAAATACACGGTCTCGTGTGCATCGCCTATATTGATCAGCCCAACCTGAGATACAGCAAAACCTATACCTAAAAATACCATTGGCGCCGTGATAATAGTGGTAGAGAGTTTTTTTGCTAGCATAGAGTAAGCACTAACTGAGAAAAGAAGAATGAGTAATCCTATTTCCATTGGGAGTTCCTATTAGGCATGGCTTGGTATTTTTATTAGAAAATATCAGGGTTGGGGTTAGCTATATTAAATCAGCACAATTTATTGAGTTAATTTTTATAAGTTTATTTTTAACTTTAATCTAAAATAATAACCGGCACCTAAATAACATTAGCCTGCCGGTTACGTTTAACTTTAATATGTAAAAGCTTATTTAGCTGCTGCACGTTTTGCGTCTAAACCAAGTAACTTATCAATAGATAAAAAGCCAGGTCCACGAGCAAAAATCACTAATAATGAAACAGCCCACCACGATGCCGGATTAATCCAATGATCGAGTGTAGGAAAAACTGCAAGCTGAATAAACATTGTCATACCAATAAGACCTAACGCTGCAAAGCGAGAAAACAAACCGATAATCAGTAATATTGGGAGTAACACTTCAACAACACCAGCAACCACAGCAAGCGTTTCAATTGCTTTTACAAGGAATGAGCCATCAACATAATCTAATGTTTTTGGATCACAAAGCTGCAAAGCACCTTCTCTAACTGGATCAGGACAGAAAAATTCGTATTTAAATAAGTCGTATTTATCAACATTAAATTGTAAAAAGCCATCCCATTTACTCAACCCAGAGTCTAGGAATACTTTAGCGACCATAAAGCGAAGGAAAAACAGTGCTATAGGTTCTAAGAACCGCGATAACTGCTCTCCCATCTGTACGTACAGTTGTTGTATTTTTTTTATCATGCCCATATTTATTCCTACTCTTGTAATGTGTACTAATTGATTTGGATTTCTAATAACTCATTTTGCAAGCATGCTGTAAAAGCATCGCTCACTTCAAAGTTTTCATCTACCGTTATTGCTGCATCAAAAGCTTCACCTAAAGACCTACTTGTACCCTGTAGAGCCTGCATAAGTGCAACTTCTGCGATAGAAAGAGAGCGGGCTTGCACCGCACCTTGTAAACGCCATAACATTATAAAATCCTCAGTAGAGGATTTAGTTACAACGACATCATTATTATTTGTTTTTAGCGAAATCCATTCAAAAAATGCGCCTTCACTCACACTAAGTAGCAGTACGCTGGGGTTAAGCTTTACATTAAGCTCAGTAAGCTCAGTACCTTGTTCCATTAGTTGAGTAACATATTCTATAGTTAAAGTTTCAGTTGAATCAGCGCTCATCAAACTCATTAGCCACGCGTAGTCTAAATGCGCAATATCAACTAAGTTCATATATAAATCTGATGCACTTTGCTGATTTACAGTGACTTCAAAAATATGTTTATTTTCAATTTCACCATCTTTAATCAAATCTGCAACAAAGTCTGGAAAGCTTAATCCGTATCCCACCAAAGTGCCCTGCTCTGGTGGAAAACGGTCAACATAAAGTCGTGCCATTTTACGAAAGTTCTCACTACCTACTTTTTTTTCACACATAGGAAAGTTAGCTATTAATGCATCAACGCAGCCTTTATAAAACCCGTTTCTATACACAGCTAATCTTTTAATGTGCGAAGGATTTTCGCAAAAATGCTCCATTGCACTTGGATCGCCCGTTCGCAAATAGCGAGTAAAAGCATCAATATATTGATTGGTACTCATTGGCGAACCACTTCTTTATGAGATATATTTAAGCGACTTTGTGACTCGCTTTGATTCAAATAGTTTTGCGCAGTTTCTCGCTCGCTCATAAGCTCTTCAAACGATGGAATATTAGCATCTCGCTCAACAAGCACTGGTCGCTGACCAAATATCTCAATTGCTTGTTCTAGCAAATCCCATACAGGAGTTGCCACCGGTGCTGCATGGCTGTCTATCAATAGTGACTGACCAAGAGCTGGATCCGGATCGTGCCCTGCAATATGAATTTCTCCAACAAGCTCAGCGGGGATCTGCTTTAAATAATCAAGCGCATCAATACCCGTGTTTTTACTACTGATATATAAGTTATTAATATCGATCAGTAAGCCACAACCAGAGCGCTTAGCCGCCTCAACTAAAAACTGAGGTTCATCCATATCACTTATAAAATCTAAATAGTTACTTGGGTTTTCTACTAAGATTGACCGACCTATGCCCGTCTGGTAACAATCAATCCCATTAATTAAAGATGCAAGAGCGTCTTGTGTGCGAGGTAAAGGCATTAAGTCTGCAAAATATTTACCCTCAGACTTAGACCAAACTGCATGCTCAGATACCAGTGCTGGTTGAAACTCATCAATCAACGCTTTAACTCGTTTAGTATGAGCAAGCATGGCTTTATGATCAGAGCCTAACGAACCACCAACACCATGAAAACTAATATCAAAATTTTCACGTACCGCTCTCAAATAATTTAACCGAGGTCCACCTGCTACAAAATAATTTTCTGTATGCACTTCAAACCAAAGATTATTATTTGTAACTGGCTGTTCTACTGGTAAAGCTAAAATGTCGTCAAGATGTTCTGGCTTTAAACTTAGGCCGGCACCTAATTGCTCCCCAGCAACAATGTACTGGGGAAAACCTGCTTTATTAACCTTCAAGCGAGCCTTTACCATTAGGAGTTACAACTGATTCACATACGCCTTTAGGTGCATATGTCCATGCGTTAGCTTGGAAGTCTGTAGTTGAAGTGCCTTCACAACTCGTTCCTGCACCTGCTTTACAATCATTTTCACCAGCTAAAGCAATACCAAAACATTTATCTTTACGACCGCGAACTTTATCACCAGCTACCCAGCCTTTAAATTGCTCTTGTACTTTTGCTGAAGCACCTTCTGCAACTGTTAACTGGCTGTTAGGACCAGCTACTGCGCCTGCACTTAATACTGCTGCTGATGCGCCAATTAATAAAGCCGTAGTTAAATTTACTTTTTTCATTTGTATGCTCCTGATTAAAATATTTTTTCTTGTTTTATCAATGGATGCGAATAAACATCCACATTCTCATAAACAAGTACAATAAGGATAAGCGGTATCGCCGTTTTATCAATTTAATAGACCTATTTGCATAAAAATAAATTTCAAATTAAATTTCAAAAATATTGATAACAATAAAATAAAAAAGATCTCAACTTGTAACAAGTCCAGAGTAACGCATTGATATTTAAACACTACTTGCACTAAAAAATAACAGCAAAGTGAATAAAGTGTTAATTAAATATTTCAAAAAAAGTTATAGATCGTCAACTGCAGTTAAATTACGATTTAATCTGAACCCTAATTAAGAGATATATTAGGCTCTATTAACTTTTGAGGATTAAAATTTGTTCTTTTTCGAAGAGGCTTAAACGCGATGCGTAGTTTGTAGCTTAGTGAACTCTATAACGGCCCCTACTCACGCCTCTTACCTACACCCGTGCAGACAACAAAGAGCAAATTAATTAGGTAGAAAGTACCAAAATGGCAGCGTATGTTTTATCTTTATGTTGTGGTATTGCCTATATATGGGAGCTAAAGTATAGGAGTATAGAACGTGAGTGTTGAGGAAAACCCCGTATTTTATGCAGGGTTAGTTAAACATTTTTACCGAATTACGTAAGCGTTATAAGCTTAAAAATTAACTTGTCGTTTTTTACGTTGGTTATTAAAATAAACAAGTAACGCAATAACAATTAATATATAAGGGAAAGCAATTACCCACTTTTCTTCTAATTGCTTTTGTTTTTTATACCATGAAATATCGTAAATAAGATTCTGATCAATGCGTAGTTCGTAAACATCAATAGCACCTCTGTTTTGAAATATGTTTAAAAACGCAGTCTTTCCAACCCACTCTTTTCGTGCATCATCACAATAAAGTGAATCGATACTCATCGGAATTTCATAAAATTTAGAATCATTTAATTTAACCGATGAAAAATATTCATTGTGTCGTCCTGAGCAACCAACATGGGTGATAACACCTGATACCTTTTCTAAATCTTTATACTCTGCAATTGGTATATCGGGTCCAAAAGAGAGCCTAAGTGATATTACAGCCGACACTAAAAATAGCGCAATAAGAGCAACTTTCGTTATTATCGACATCGAAATTGTCCCTCTGCAGTCTTTAAACGCGTATACGTAATAATTACACCCCTTGGTCTTTTTAATTATTTACTTCACAGCAAAAAAATGATTACTATCTATTACTTTACAACAACTTACCAATTTAAGTGTTGTATTATTAGTAAAGGATTGTTGAGAATATTATTACGCTATCTGCGTTATTTATTTAGCACCTTAAATTTTTGTACCGTATTTCTATCGGTGCCTCTCGATTTGGCTGCGTTTTACTGTGACTTGATACGGAGCGTCATCACCTATTATTAAAGCGGTATCAGTCCACTCAACGTTAGCCCAGCGAGAATATGCATCTTCTTTAGAAGTAACACTGCCTAATGCCACTAATTGATGATAACTGCTATCTCCGATGTGAACTTTGCAGTTAACATTATAAATATCCCCTTCTTTTTTTAACGTAACAACAGCAGTATAAAAACCTTTGCCGTATTTCCAATCAGGGCTTCTACTAATCAAAATCACATCTTCTAAAGAATACGTCACTGTACTTTGAAGTGCAGTATTGATAAATCTATACGCTAAAAATGAGTACGAAGTAGCTAATAAAATAATGACAATTAAGTCTAAACCACTCAATTTTTTAAAATTCATAATTCAAATATCTACCTTTATATCACCATAAAAAAACCAGCTATAAAAACAAGAGCAAGCTCTATGCGTCACCTAAACAGTTAGGTTCACCATCAGTAACAGGCATAAACCAATATAGAGTTGCCTTAAATAGTAAACTTAAAAGTGCGATAGAAACTATTAAAATAACTTCCACTTTGCTGATTTTTATAAATTTATACTTTAAAGTCTATTATAAACCACCAAAAATTGAACTAAAATAACGGAATTTTTTTACAACTATTATTGCCAAATTATTTATCTAACCATGGCGGTCTTACATAAACCACTTTGCTTGAATAATCTAAATCTTTAACCCAATATCGGTCTCTACAACCAAATTTCCATAACTTAGCACCAGCATCCATTGTATTATCCGTTAGGTCATTGCTTCGTTCTAAAAATGGCCACATTAAATAAGTTGCAACTTCGTCGCATTTAGTAAGATGGATAGCCCAGTTTTTAAGAACTTCGTAGTGCTCATCATCATAAGGAAAGTACTCTATCCAATACTCAGTAATCGCTTCATAAAGCACACCAAAAAGCGTGTTAACTGAAGTGCCTGGAATTTCTATATTTGAAGGGGCAATTTCAACTTTAAACCCATTGTCTATAAAAGTAATAATGTCGGCGTTGTAATCTTCTTCAAGCAAAATGGAGCGTAAGCTCGATACGTGTAAAGAAACAATACGTTTAAGCTCTTCATCATCACACTTAACGTAGTCTAAATTGGGTGTTTTATACCCCCATCCAGGAATAGAATCAGCATTGTTTTGTATTTTTGACAATCTCTTACGTATATCTTCGTGTTCATCAAAAACTGACCACGCAATTTCTAAGTCATCTTTATTATGAATAGCATTAAAGAAAAAATAATGGTCAATTTCATTTTCAATATCAATTGAATCAGGATCTTCACTATTTCGCTTTAGTATGTCTTCTAATAATTTTAGTTTTTGATTCATTAACATCTCTTAAAATGACTATTATGCAGGCAGGAGGACTTAAATGCTTCCTCGTAATATATTGATTTTAGGCTCAATACTATTCCAATGTTCTCCAACATATAACCGACAAGACATACGTGGAAGCAACCTTAAAAGCTTACCTTGTATTGAGTTATTACTTTTAACTTGTTTAGTTATTTCTTTTATTAACCATTGCTCGTTAAAGCCCGCCCATTCACCGGTAATGCTTAACAAATTAATTGATACAACTGGCGCTACTTCTTCGTACAAAATACTGCGTAGGGTTTCTATAGAATAGGGAGATTCAGAACAAATACGTATTATATAGGGGTAATTTAAAGTTACATCAGTGTCCAAAAACAAGTCTGCCAGCGCTATCCAAACAGGTTTTCTTTGTTCTATATCGCTGTCTGTAAAGTTCAATATGCTCACCCTATTATGCTAACTTGGCATTAAAATACCACCTATCACCAAATTCAACTAACATGCTTTTATAAATTTAACTCTATGTAAATAAAGTCTATATGTAAAAAGTGACGTATTCGTTAACAACAATATGGTTTATTAAAAAGGTATTATATGAGAGGCACTTAACGCTACGCTGAATGGTAAGTTTGGAGTGCAGCAAATGTGTAGCCATGATACAAACCTTTGTTGCATATTTACTTTGGCTCACCTTTCCAATACCTTTTAAATCTCTTTAATATAAAAATATAGAAAATGGATACGACAAAAATATAAATAAAAAGAGCGAACATCATAATAGCTTGAGTTTTAATGTAACCCGTAATAATAAACATACCGTAAATAGCAAACGCCCAGTATATAAAACCTAAAACTTCATCAATTAGTGTAAATTTAGATAGGTAATAAACCCATTTTTTTAAATGGCGTAATAAATTTCTCATACATTAATTCAATTTATCTTTATTGCGTTTTAGAATTACAAATATAAAGTGCATGCAAACAGCCATTTCCTATACTTAGCCGAGTACAAATAATGTGAGCTTGTAATGGTACAGTTAAAAAACTTGGCTGTAGTTAAAGTTCTACTTTATCATTCAAGCGAATGCATAAGATACTCAAACCCCGCATCAGATACATTACACTCAATCAAAATATATGCTTTTTCAACAACACAATAGTCTAAGGGCTTACCGTTCAATTGCTTTTCTTCTTGTAAAAGTTCAGCACACAGATCGGTCATTTTTTCTATAAACACTAAGATCTCTTTAGCCGTCGTTTCATTTGATATTTGATTATCTAAAATTGGTTGGATTAACTTACCTTTTTTAAGATGCTCGGCAAAATCAATGATTACGGTGCTAAGTGGCTCATAATTAACATTCATATTTTTAATCTCATACAGCAAAGTTTGAAATGGGATTTCGATTTTTTGATAGGTGTTTATTTTTGGCAAATAAATTTGATTATTCTGAACAAATAATACATACACTGAAAAATTAAATAGTGTGTTAGTTAAAAAATTTAAAACAAGTTCCTGAAATTAACTCTAAAGGCTTTAAGCATTTGGAGCCCACAAATTAAGAGTTTAGCATGACTGTCTTGTGAATTATTCACTGTAAAGACCAATCGGCAATTAGCTTAATTGATACGTGATCATCACTGCAGTCAACAGTTTCGATTAACTGCACCATTTCAACTTCTCTTTCATTTAATAATTTATCATCTTGATTATAAAGCCTAATATAACCAGATTCGTCGCTGGCAGAACTGCCAAGCATATGTACCGCTACACTCTATATCGCTAGCAACTTTAAATGTAAACTTTCGACCATTAATTATCATCTAAAACCCTAAGACTCGTGTAACACCGAAATAACCAGCACAACTAGTTATTAATAATTTAAACAACATATTAAGCTTACCAGCGTAAACCGTATTTTTTCTTAATTCTTTTATATAAATCAAGCATGCTTTCATCCTTTGCAAACCCTACTATTCCTATAAATACAAAACCACTCAATAGCACTAATGATATTACTAAGGTAAATATGAGTTTTAGCGTAATTTCCTCATTTGAAGTCAACACTATATAGATAATAAACAGCCCAAGTATCGCTGCCGAAAAGCAAACTACACGTCGAATAATAACCCAAGAAATTGCCATATATTTACGTAAAAAACTCGGTGAAGAAGCTCTATCCGGATAGATATACCATACGAATAAACAAGCTATTGCTATAACAATTAATATTCCAAACCAAAGAGGCATATAAAACCTTAAGTAAGTTACCAACGAAATTCAATGTCTAATTAATAAACTAACAACAACTTACTAAAATAAGCGACGAAGAAGTACAAGCTAATTGATTTTTGTTTTTAAAAAGTCGGATACATTAGCATTTGTAACCTTTCAGGATTAAAATTTGTTCCCTCTATGGAGATTTAATCGCATCTCGAGGCGAAACCCAGTGACCTCGTTAATCGCTCCTGCGTAACGCTACATCGGCTCTGCATTGCCTAAATACTAAACACATTGCTGAAATTTAACCTCGAAAAATAAACAGATCCTAATATTGTGCTAGATATACTTGTCATTTACCTTCCCCTGACTCCTTAATATCCTTTAACATGTCTTGATAATCTTGCTCTGTTTTAGGACCAATTAAACACGGGCTTTTTGAACTATTCTCACCTAAAGCTTTCTCCGCTTTTTTATGTATTCTGCTTTGCTCTCGAATAGATTCAATATTATCTTCTAATACTTTCAATATTTTTTCACTTTTATCCAGATAAATTGTAACGTTCAAATTTCATTGCTCTTACACATTATTTTTCTACTTTAGTATTGGGCGGAGCATCCATAAAATGAAAACTCCCCCAAAGTAAAATCAAAAAAGCTAAGGGAAAAAAAGCAACCAAAATACTATATTCGTTAATTTTGTCACTAAGCCTATAACACCCAAAAAACACTAAAGGGTAAATTAATGTACCCCATAAAAAAAACTGATTCATTATTCTATTAAACAAGGGTATATGAATATGTGAGTTACTTCCCAGCCCCATGAGGCTAGCAATAACTATAAATGGATATACGACTAAGGGAATCGCTCCAACAACTAACATAGCAATTCTAACAAACTCAGTCATATGATTAATGCCCTATATATTTTAAAAAACTAACGCCGTAACAAAGCGTGCATAACACCGAAATAGAATAAAGATTCAAATTTTAAGTAAATAAATAGCAAAATATTTGACTACAATTGTAGTGAAAAACGAATAGCAGCCAAACGTTTAGCGTCTGTTTTTATTGCTTTTTTTATTAGATTAACTACAAACTTTAATTTAGCTGTTTATGTATTCAAGTCTACATTTTTCAGCTAATAAATCGAAATTTGATATTTCTATGCACGCAAAATAATCTTTTACTGATCCGATTGTCTGCTCAATACTATCATGTTCATCGCATTCATATTCTATGGCTATTCCAATAATTTTTTTCATTATTTCATCCCAAGAATAACGTTTTTCTATGCTACCTTCCTCAATATCAAAGGATATGAAATTTTGTTGGTTAATGTCATATGCATAATGTATATATCCACCTATATCAGCCCAAAGTGGAATAATATCACCCAGCATATAGGCTGCTTGCTCCTCTTTATTAAGGAAATATACAACAGGGCAAGTAAAGTAAATATCTAATGGATAACTGAGTTTTTCATCAAGTACGTCATTAAAAAAATGAGGAATATTAAACTGTTTTATAAGCATTTTTGCTTTTTCAATTGTTAAGTAATTCATGATCAATATTTCCTATCGCAAGGTTGTAAAATAATCCAACAGCCTAAATTAAAAAACGAGCTACTAAAATCAACCCTAAGCACTTTTAAAGTATTTGGTAATGAATTTAGACCCCATAATACAGGCTATTTTTCTTAAATAAGCGTAATTCGACAGCATCAATATTTATTTTTATTAATAAACAAACCATATCCGAGTTCCTGCATTGGATCAATTGGTTACTATATAGTTACCTCGCATATAAAAGGGAGTTTAATCTAGTTTTTATGGGTGTTTTAGACGATGTTTAGGTAGCTTTATTACAAGTAAAAAAGCACTTTTTAGCAGAGCGTATTTCGTAGTAGTTAAAATGTGTATTAAGCAGGGTTTTATATACGTTATTTATTATGAAGTAACGCGTGTTTGCTGTAATGCTATTGAATAAATTCAAAAATAGCTGCATTACTTGCCTTAAACAAACACGCTTCTGTAAATTTAATCTTTACAGATGAACACAATTGGTGAGTTAGCTTAAAATGTACTGTTATGTGTACTTTTTAATTTAGCAAAAGTTAAGCCCATCGTTGCACCAAAAGCAATATGTAACACCAAGGTTAGCACAGGTGCCATAATCCCCATTGATAAGCCAAACAGACCAGCACCACTCATCGGCATAGGACCTATCATCATTAATAACCAAGCACCCACACCAAAAGTAATACCCTTCATTACTTGTGAGTTACTTGGCAATAAATCATTTACAAGTAGATACTACTTTTGCTAAACAAAGTCATAAATTAAAATAAACGTTATTTGCTGCAAGCAATTTTTAACGTGATTTTTGGACCCATAAGCACCAATGACAAATTGGTTTAAATATAATCATAAAAAAACTAAATCCTGTAATTTCGCTTTATCAGTATGTTGGTTTTCGTGACAATAATTGCACATTTTTATTAGGTCATCTATTTAATCTAATTGAGAAATTCACCAATTAATTTTAAATAAAACACAGCCAGGTGTTAATTAAATACAGTAACGCCTACTTTTTCACATTTACTGTTTTACAAACGTTACGCCTATTGGTGGTTTCCCTTCAGGTAGGCGAGTTGAGTGCATTTGCGATACTAGCCATTTACCATCTACTTTTGTAACCACTACACTTTCTAACCAAAACACGTCCATGCTCTTTTTTTCACTTTTAAGATTTGCTTGATTCCAATAATTAATAAAACCAGTATCGCCAACAACTTTCGAACTAATCACACTAAAATAGTTAGTTCTTGTAAACTCCGAAGGATTAACTGCATTAATAAAATCGTTAATAGTCCACACTTCACCGTGCTCTAAAAGTAAAAATGAATCATCTACTGCTGCGCGCATTTTATCGTGATCGATATTAGAAACAGCTAAAAAAAGGTCACTCACAGGTGTGAATATATTGTCTTCTTCTGCGGCTTGTATTGATGATGAAAATATAAATAATGCGATAAAGGTAAGTATTAATTTCATAGTTTATGTAATGTGTAATTTGCTCAATAGGTACAAGTGTATTTGAATAACTAAACATTCACAATTGAATTAAAACGAATACAAATGTTTATAAAAAGCACTATGTGTAATGCTTGTAGTGGTAATGCTCTATATTTGTTTTAAACAACAAAAAACGCCCATAAGAGCGTTTAAGTTTTTATTCGTTTGTGTATTAAATCAATTTTGGGTAGTAAATTTAACTCAAGCAGTTATTTTCAAAACTAAAAGCGTTGAATCTACTTATAATCAGCCACTTATTAACCGGCAAATTAGCTACTCTTCTAACCATTCAATTGCAGCGGTGGCATTTTCAAAATATGCCATTTCCCCAGATACAGCATTATTGCCTATTTTTGCGATATTTGATTGCCACTTTTTATTGCCGTAAATAGCGACCCTTTTCAGCTCATTGTTATGTTTTTTACCTAGCTTTAAGTCATCAAAAACACATTTAAAGCCAACACCTTGAAGTTCTATGCTGTCAATTAGTATACTTATTACGGGGTGTTTTACTTGCGAGAGGGCTGAATCAATCTTAGGGGTAATGTTTTTATAATCTTCGTGAGTAAGCTTACCAACAGCCTTAAACGTTAAAAAAAACTCACTGCCTTTGCCTTCAATATCAATCGATAAACCATGGTTTGAATGTGCCATCACTTAATCTCATTCTTCAATTAAGCTTTGAGAGTACGTTACATTAGATTAATGAATTATGAAGCAAATGAAAAAAACACTAAGGTTAAAGTAAAAAGTGAGCATGTAGCTCACTTTATATATGTTTAGGTTTAGGCTTAGGTATTTTGTACGCGAGAAATTTGGTTACTTACATCCGTTAAATGACCCGTTTTAAGCCATACTTTTGCGCCATTATTCCCCGCTTTAACATTAACAGTGCTGTTAATAGGCACTCTTAGCCAACTGTTTTTTACCAAAGTATCAGCTTGTTCATCAAGTGAGCCTTCAAGTACTAGCAGCTCAGCCCCACCTTGTGCATTTATTACCATGTCGGCGTTAGGTTTGAAAAGCAGTAAGCTTACTTCTTCAAAGGTGTCTTTGTATAAAGGCGTTACTGCTACATTTTTAAAATTAGGATGTGCCGCACTTTGCATTAAATCTGTTTGCAAGCGTACATGCGTTCTATCATCTGGCTGAAACTGCCATAATTTTACAAATATAATACAACCGTTTTTAGACCCTGGCTTATGTTTTGACTCAGGCGGGTTACGAATATAGGAGCCAGCCGGAAAGTCGCCATGTTCATCTTGAAATACACCTTCAAGCACAACAAACTCTTCGCCGCCGGTGTGTGTATGCGGCGAAAACTCACTGCCTGGTGCGTAGCGAACAATCGTTGTTGCACGAGCAACTTCATCGCCTACTCTATCAAGCGCTCGTCTATCTACTCCAGCCATTGGCGATGCAACCCAGGCAAGTGTTTCACTGTGCACAACAACTCGTTTACTAAAATCGGCAGCAATTTTCATACTTAGCTCCTAACTATAATTTGGCTTAAACCTAAACTTATATGATTCTTAAATTGTAGTACTAAGCAGCAACACTTGGACGTTTTGCCACTTTTTCTTGCCATGCAACTAAATGTGTTAATTCACTTGGAATTGCTATTTGTGCAAACCCTGCAAATACAAGCCCTGCATACAATGTAATATCAGCAATACTAAATTGTTCACCAGCAACAAACGCTGATTGCTCTAGTACGTCATTAAAATAGCTAAAACCTTGGCGCGCTTTTTCACCTTGCTTTTCACCCCAACCTGCATTTTGATAAACTTCAAGATCTGGTCCTAAGCCATCAGTTGCATGGTGAAAGTATGTTGCCACAGCATCAAGCACCATAGATTCCGCACGTTTTTGCATCATATTAATAACTGCGCGCTCTTTTGCAGTTTTACCCATTAATGACGGACCTTCAAATGCGGTATCAATATACTCGGTAATAGCCGTACTTTCAGATATAAACGTGCCGTCATCTAGTTCTAATACTGGTACGCCCGCTAATGGATTTTTAGCTAAAAAAGCGTCAGTTCTGTGTTCACCATTTAATAAATCAACAGGTACAAATTCAACATTTTCAGTGGCATTTTTTTCAGCTAAAGCAATACGAACACGAAGTGGATTTGGGAAGTTTTCTACATCATAAATTTTCATAATTATCTCTTATATTTTTGTTAAAAGTAAATAAAACGGCGACTACCTACCTACCGATAGGTAATTTATATTGCTAAACTAAACTTAAGTCAACGTTTAAATTTTTCTTATTTATAGGATCTAACTTAATTTATAATAAAATTAGTATGTTGCTTAAAAATAAAAACGCTTGTAAATAACTACCTACTGGTCGATAATTTTATTATTGCGAATAGGAAATATTAAAATGAGTAAGAAAGAAGCTTTATTAAAAGCAGCTGAAAACAAGGTACGTCTTGGCGGTTATAGTAATTTTAGTTTTAGAGAACTTGCGAGTGAAGTTGGAATTAAAAGTGCGAGTGTTCACTACCATTTCCCTACTAAGGCTGATTTAGGTGCAGAGCTTGCGCATCAATATACTAATTCGTTTTTAGCTGCACTAGGTGAACCAAACGAACTTAAAGCGAGCGGTAAAAACCCGATAAATGTGTACACTCAACTTTTTAGAAGTGCATTAGTAACCGACAGAAAAATGTGTTTATGTGGTTTATTAGGAGCCGAAAGCGATAGCTTACCGGATAAAGTACGCCTTGAAGTAAAGCGCTTTTTTAACGAAAACCTAGCATGGCTTACTGCTGCACATTTAGTTAATGGCGATCTAAACCCTACTCAATCGGCTATTCAAACTGTTAGCCTGCTAGAGGGTGCAATGATGATAAGTAAAACACTCGACGATAACAGCTACTTTGAACTTGCAACTCAGCTAACGTAATAAAATTTAAATTTAGCGCATAAAAAAGCGAGCTATTTAATAGCTCGCTTTTTTTGTACTTAAAATAACGTAATAACTTACGCTACTTTTAGATATTACATTGCAGGTTTAACTTTATGCTTAGAA
This sequence comes from Pseudoalteromonas sp. SWXJZ94C, assembly GCF_015864385.1. Classification (NCBI taxonomy): domain Bacteria; kingdom Pseudomonadati; phylum Pseudomonadota; class Gammaproteobacteria; order Alteromonadales; family Pseudoalteromonadaceae; genus Pseudoalteromonas; species Pseudoalteromonas sp. SWXJZ94C. The sequence continues at coordinate 24,226 of NZ_JADYXF010000001.1, read as the reverse complement.
TGCACAATAACTAACACAATTAAACCAAGTATAACGACTGCAGCACCAATTGGCTTATTCAAATCGCTTGATAAGTTAAGCCCTATTGCTGCAGTAGCAATATAAGACATTGTTACACCTGTTGCTATAACAGCTGGAATACTCGCAATCCAATGAAAAGCTCCACGGTCAAATAAGTACTTAGTTGCAAGCCATAGTACGCTTGTAGAAAGCAACATATTTGAGAATGCAAAGTAGCGCCAAATTAACGAGAAATCTAATTTAGTCATAAAGTATGCTATAGCAAGTATTGGTACAGCCACTAATAAACGATTACGTAAGCTTTGTGGAATATTGAACGCATCAACAACCGTTAAACGTAATGAGCGAAACGCTGTATCACCAGAAGTGATTGGGAATACCGCAACAGCAATAATTGCCATAATACCGCCAAACACACCTAAGTAGCTGTTAGCTACATGGTTAACAACTAAACCTGGACCACCTTGGTCAAGTAATGCTTTTAAGCCTGCGTAACCATCTGGGAACGCTGCAATACCCGCAAGTGCCCATACACAACCAACAATACCTTCACACATCATGGCGCCGTAATATACTGGGCGTACGTATTTTTCATTTGTTAAACAACGGGCAATAATTGGCGCTTGAGTCGAGTGAAAACCACTAATAGCACCACACGTAATAGTAATAAACAATAACGGCCACGTTGGTAATCCATCTGGGTTTGGTTCTAAAAAGTCGTGAGCGTGGTCGGCTTCAAAATAAGCCAAAAAGTCACTTGGAACAGGTAAATGAGGAGCATTAATTAATAATGAAATAGCAATTGCCACTGTCATTACAATCATAAGAGCACCAAAAATTGGGTAAAATTTAGTAATAATTTTATCAATTGGTAATAACGTAGCTAAAAAGTAATACGCTAATATAGCCACAACCCAAAAGGTGTTGTTTGCTAATATTGTACCTTCAAAAAAATCAAGGTTACTCAATAAGCCCGCAGGGCTCATAATAAACACTACACCTACAAAAAACAGTAGCATGGCAGTAAATACAAGCATAAAGCCTTTAAATACTACATTGTAATAGTGACCTGCGATTTCTGGTAAGCTTTTACCGTCTTCTTTTATACTCATTACACCTGAGAAGAAGTCGTGTACAGCACCACCTAAAACGTTACCAAGTACAATCCAAACTAGAGCAACCGGACCGTATAAAGCACCCAGTATCGGACCAAATATTGGGCCTACACCTGCAATATTTAAAAATTGAATTAAAAAAGCACGTACAGGATGAATTGCTACGTAATCAACACCTTCGCTAAAGCGTTTTTGTGGTGTATCAACGGTTGAATCCAAGCCTGCTTGCTTTTCAACAAATGGACTATAAAACTTATAACCCAGTATTAAAATAGTAAGGCAGATAAAAAAGATTATCATAAAGCACGTTTCTCTTTTTGTATGTGTGTTATAGAGCGCATGTGTGTCGCCCCGCCTGTTCAATCCGTGAATAATCAACGATCTTAACAAAGCGCCATAACCCGAACAATAAGACGTTTAGCTAATACCATCGGCAATGTAAGCTACTATTTATGCAATATGTGTATTTAACAATCCACACAGCTTATTTTATAATCGCGTTTTATTTTAGACATAAAAAAAGCGATTTTACCTAAGGCAAAACCGCTAACACACAATGATTGGTTGTTTTCTATATCTGTTTAAATAAGCTTATAAAGGATTCATAAAATTACTAATTTGCTGATGCGTTAAGCTTGGTGTTGCTCCCGCGCTTTCGGCTACCATAGCGCCAACCGCACAAGCAAAATCGACAGCAAATTGAGCATCATCGTTACTACATAACTGATAAATTAGCGACCCTAAAAAAGAATCTCCTGCGCCTACAGTATCAACCACACTAATTAAGTAACCAGAGTTGTAATAGTTAACACCTTTAATTGTTAACAATGCACCGTGGCTACCCTTAGTAACGCATAAATATTCTGTATTTGTTTGCTCTGCAATAAACGCTAAGTTTTGCTCAAGCGAGTGGTATTTACATCCCATTGCTTTTGCTATTTCGTAAAGCTCTTCATCATTTAATTTAACAAAGTCGGCTTTATTCATTAAATCTACCAGTGTTTCTAGCGTGTAATGAGGCGCACGTAAATTTACGTCAAATACTTTAAAGTTAGCTACATCAACTAGTTGTTTTAATGTAGCCAGTGATGCTTCACTTCGACCGATTAAGCTACCAAATACAAACACGTCGCTATTTTTAACTTTATCGAGTAATGCGTCAGTGAGTGCTATGTTATCCCACGCGGTATCACCTACTATTTCGTAACTTGCCGAGCCACCACTGTCGAGCGTTACTTCAACCGTACTGGTTTTTTTATCATTATTAATAGCAATGTATTCGCAGCTTACGCCTTTACTTTTAATTTCGCCTAAAAGCTCAGTGCCCAACTCGTCGTTACCTACTGCACTTATCATGTCGGCTTTGATGCCTAATGAGTTAATACGCACACACATATTAAGCGGCGCACCGCCTAAACGTTTACCCGAATCAAAGCAATCCCACAACACTTCGCCAAAGCAGCTAACACTTACGTTCTCGCTTGATTTATGATTAATTAAAATACTCATTATTAATTACTCTTTTGATCAAGCACAGCTTGCATAATGGTTTTAATTTTGCTGTTAGGTGCATACAGCGCAGCAATCGATTTTTTATACTCAACAGTAAAGCTGTCGTTATTTTCAAGGTCGCCAAACAAACTGGTTAACTTTAAAAATGCACATGGGTCAACAATGGTTTCTTGTGCGTATGCATTTAGCTCTTTATACATAGCATCTTGAATATCAAGTTTAGCGCCGTTTTCACTCACGCCTTTGTCGCTGTACAAACACCACGTTGCAATAACTAATGCTGCAAGTGATACATCATGACCCTTTACTAAGTTTTCGTTTATTGATGCAATTAAAAACTTAGGTAATTTTGCTGCACTTTCAGAGCAAATACGCGCTAAGCCATCTTTAATATTTGGATTAGAAAAACGCTCTATTAACGTGTCTTTATAAACTTCAAGGTCAATGCCTTCTAGCGGATCAAGTAACGGGGTTACTTCTTTATCCATAAATGCACGTAAGTAAGTAGCAAATAATGTGTCTGATACCGTTTCGTCAATAGTGCCATAGCCATGAATAGAGCCAAGTAAACCAAGTACCGAATGCCCTGCATTTAATAAGCGAATTTTCATTGTTTCGTAGGGTGTTACATCAGTTACAAACTGTGCACCTACGGTATCCCAATTTGGGCGACCGTTACAAAACGAGTCTTCTATAACCCACTGCATGAAAGATTCACACGTAATTGGCCACTCATCGCTTACGCCGTAAGCTTCTACTACGTAGTCAATATCACTTTTTTTAGATGCTGGCGTAATACGATCAACCATTGCATTTGGAAAAGTAACATTTTGTTCAATCCACTCGCTTAATTCTTTATCTTGCTCTTTTGAAAAAGCTATAAGCATTTTACGTGTTACGTGGCCATTGTGCTGAATGTTATCGCAAGACTGCACTGTAAACGCGCTTAAGCCTTGCTCTTTACGCAATTTTAAAGCGGCAGTAATGTAACCAAACGCTGTAATTGGGTCGTTCGGGTTATTAATGTCGTTAATAATGTCTGGATTGCTATAATCAAACTCACCCGTTACTGGGTTAAAGTTGTAGCCACCTTCGGTAATAGTAAGCGATACTACTTTTGTATCGCTGTGTGCTAACTTATTAATTACCGCTTGTTTGTCTTCTGGTGCAAACAAAAAGTCGATCATTGAACCAATAACTTTATTATCAATTTTACCGTCTGGGTGTCTTACCGTAAGGGTATAAAGGTAATCTTGCTGCTTTAAAATATCACGCAGCCCACGGTTACCTTCTAAAAGACCAACACCACAAATGCCCCACTGCTCAGAACCTGGCGTTTTTAAAAGCTCGTTAATATAAACGGCTTGATGGGCGCGATGAAAGCCGCCCACACCAATATGTACAATGCCCGCTTTAAGTGCGCTACGATCGTACGTTGGTGTATCAACATGGCTTGGTAGTTGAGCCAAGCTCTGCTGGTTTAGCCCTGTTACAAGAGCGTCAGTGTGTTGTAATTGCGTCATAGTGCGGCCTTACTCAAACAAAAAATAAAATATAAATTATGATACGAAACTAATATCTCAAACTGTATTTACGATACTGTATTCAATACTTTATGGCGTTTTAACGACCAGTAAGCAGTTACAAAGTAAATTACAGTACAGATAAAACAGATTATTTCGAATTGCGATTTGTTCGCACCATACATGCTCATTGTGTCGCTAAAGAACATGACTTGGCTGGCAAATACAAAAATAACAATTAACGAAATAGTGGAAATAGCATTAAGCACCTTACTAAACATAGAGCTATCTATTACCGGTTTTGGTAAATCTTTAGCTTCTGTTGCTTGGTACTCTTTAATTGCTTTTAACTCTTGCTCGTCGGCAGCAATTTCACTCGTATAGTCTTCACCTGCACCGTATTTTTTAGCAAGTAAAGTGTAAATAACGATTGTGAAAATCCACGTAGGAATAAACAAGTAGTAAAATGACATTACATCAATGGCGTTTAAACCAAAGCCAAACACAAGCGCTAACGCCCAAGATGCTATAGCCGGTACGCTGCGGGTAATGTTTTTATATTTAGCCCAGTAACGTGTTAAACCAATTTTAGGAAACAATACGTGCTCAGCAAACACAATGCCGCCTACTGGTACAACTAATAAGCCTGCGTATGTTAGTAGCGGTAGCATTTGTGAAAATACAAATGGGAAACACGCAATAATCACCGTAACAACACCCACTATAGCGGTTGTACGTTCACGTGATTGATTTACAAATATAGATTGTGCTGCAAGACCAGCGCGGTAAAGGTTTGCGTTAGCTGTAGTCCAGCCAGCAATTATTACAATAACAAATCCAGTCCAGCCTAATGCATGGTATGCAACATCACCCGGATCAAGCGATGAAATAGTTGTTTTAAGTAATACAGCAACACCTGCGCCCATAATACCGGCAGAGATCCACGCTAAGTAATGACCAAAAAACATGCCCACACCAGAGAACAAACCATAGCTTTTACGTTTAGCAAATCTAAAAATAGCCATGTCAATCAAACCAAAGTGAGTGATTGAGTTAGCAGCCCATGCAAAACCAATTACTTCTAGTAAGCCAATACCTTTTTCGCCATCGGCATTTGTACCGGTCCATATGGAGGAGTCTCCTATGGTCATAAAGTCACTAAAGCTACTTAAAGATGTTGAGCCTAAAACATGGTTAGAAAGTTCTGGGAATAATGCGAACGAACCGGCAATAAATATAACAAATAACCACGGTGCACAAAGCTTTGAAAAGTCAGCAACCGTCGAAAAACCATACATCGCAACAAACACAACAATAGAGCCTACCGCTAAAACAATAGCCACAAACCAAAAGCTATTAGGGTACCAATCAAGTTGAGCAGGTATATCAAACAAAAACCGCACGGCCGTGGAGGATACCGTGATCATGGCGGCCGATATAACACTAAAAATAACCACATTAGCCCAGTTATAGAGCTTGGTCATTGAGTTACCAGCAATTTTGTTTAAGTAATTATATAAACTTAAGCGTGTTTCTACTGCTATAGGAGCCGTAATAAGCCACCAAGAACACATCGCTAAAAGGTTACCTATTAGTAAACCAAGTAGAATGTCGATGGTTGAAGCACCTAATGCAACAAACGTTGCACCAATAACAAATTCAGTAGCCGCAACATGCTCGCCAGCATATAGCCCAGCAAAATGTTTCCAACCGTGTAATCGGTTATTAGCAACGGGAAGCTGCTCTTCGTTTACATCTTTAAATGATTGTGTGTGTGGACTCGTTGCCATGGTATTTCCTATTGGTTTAACAGCAAAGTATTTAATACCTAAATACAGCGCCTTTTATAATTTAGTTATAAACGCGTAATTCCTTAATTTGTTTTGTTATTGTTAAAGCAATAACTAACAACGCTTATATTTTGCTATTTATGAACCAGTCAGTGTATGGCTACAAATAACAATTTTAAATGACTGTAAATTTACAGTGCTCTTTATTTCATCAATATTTAAAAATCACTACTTTTAAGCATAGGGTAAGTATTAAAAAACTGTTCCCAATGCGTTAAATGAGCAACATTTGGGTAGGCTTTATGTACATGATTAATTGCCTCTTGCATATGTTGCCCTCCGCTATAATGCAGCACTTGCATATTTGCATCTATTGCTGCACTTACACCGGCTTTACTGTCTTCAATCACTAAACAATGTTTAGGTTTTACACCCATTTGCTTAGCTGCATGTAAAAATAAATCAGGCGCTGGTTTACCGCGCTTTACTTCACTGCTCGTAAATACTGTATTACTAAAGTATTTACTTAAACTTACTACGCTCAACGCCTTGGCGGTGCGTGCTGGGCTGCTGCTTGTAGCAATACAAATAGGCACAGCTAAATTATTTAGTACATCGCTTATACCATCGGTTGTGGTTAGCGATGTTTCAAATTCGTTTAAAAGAGCTTCTCGGTAATCACCTTCAAAACTCTCTGGGAGAGTGACATTAAATGCGTTAGCTATTTTTTGGCTTACTGTTTTAAAGTTACACCCTAAAAAATGTTGCTGTACATAAGCACGATCAATATCAACGCCCTTTTCAACAAGCATATTAATTAATACTTGAGCACTCAAAATTTCGCTGTCTATTACAACACCATCACAATCAAATATTACAAGCTCAATTTTAGTGTTCATTTTGCCACCTTATAAATAATAATTAGTTTAACGACTAGTATAACCAGTTTAGTAAAACTATTTTGGTGCAACCCTCAATGATGAGCATAAGCCCAGCGATTGAGCATATTCCCTTTATTGAATTGATATGTCAACACGTTGTAAGTATAAAACGCACCAGCTTGGTGAAAATACACGCAATTAAAATTAAAAACCTCTGTATTTAATCAATTTTATTAATATGCATATCGACTAAGGTCTTAGTATCAAAATTGGTGTTAACTCTAAACATACACCTGTTAAATTATTTCATCTGTTTTTCGAATCAGACCAATCTAATTAATCAGTTTTACCGAAGTTAAAAAAATGAATACTATCGTTAACAGATTAACAGCCAGCACCACTGCCGGCACTTTTAAATAGATGAGGTCGACAATGAATACTCAAATAAACAAAACAAAATTAACACTAAGTGCACTAGCACTTGCAATGGCATTACCGGCAAGCGCAGCGACTACGTTAACTAAAGACAACGGCGCAGCTGTTGGCGACAACCAAAATTCAATTACGGCTGGCGAACGTGGCAGCGTATTACTAGAAGACGTACAACTAATTCAAAAACTACAACGCTTTGCACGTGAGCGTATTCCTGAGCGTGTTGTGCATGCTCGTGGTACTGGCGCACACGGTGTGTTTGTAGCATCAAAAGAGCTAGACGATTTAACAATTGCAGCACCGTTTGCACAAGCAGGTAAAGAAACTGACGTATTTGTTCGCTTTTCATCTGTAATTCACTCTAAAGGTAGCCCAGAAACACTGCGCGACCCACGTGGCTTTGCAACTAAGTTTTACACAGACCAAGGTAACTGGGATTTAGTTGGTAATAACTTACCTGTGTTCTTTATTCGTGATGCAATCAAATTTCCAGACATGGTTCACTCTTTAAAACCATCTCCGGTAGATAACATTCAAGATCCTAACCGTGTATTTGACTTTTTCTCGCATGAACCAGGTTCTACACAAATGCTAACGTGGGTTTACAGCGACTACGGTACACCAGCAAGTCTTCGTAAAATGGACGGTTGGGGTGTACATGCATACAAAATGATTAATAAATCGGGCGATGTTAAATACGTTAAGTTTCATTGGGTAAGCCAGCAAGGCATTGATAACCTTGACTCAAAAGAAGTGGCAAAAGTACAAAGCCAAAACTTTCAGCATTTAACACAAGATTTATACACTGAAATAAACAGAGGCAATTTCCCTAAATGGGATCTGTACATTAAAACGCTTGATCCATCGCAACTTGATGACTTTGATTACAACCCGTTAGATGCAACAAAAATGTGGTTAGATATTAAAGAAACTAAAGTAGGAACAATGACGTTAAACCGTATGCCAACTAACTTCTTCCAATCTACGGAACAAGTAGCAATGGCACCAGCAAACATTATTCCTGGTATTGAGCCTTCAGAAGACCGTTTATTACAAGGTCGTATGTTTTCTTACGCTGATACACAAATGTACCGCCTAGGTGCTAACCACCAGCAATTGCCAATTAACCGTGCAAAAGTTGAAGTGGTTAATTACAACCAAGACGGCGCAATGAACTACGGTAACACTACAAGCAATGTGAACTACCAGCCAAGCCAAGAAAACGTAGCTGAAAACCCAATTGCACGCAGAAGTAATACAGAGCTTAAAGGATTTGTACAACAAGCAGCAATTAAAAAGCAGCAAAACTTTGCTCAAGCAGGTGTTTTATACCGTGGCTTTAGCAAACAAGAACGTACAAACCTAATAAATAACCTAGCGGGTGATTTAGGTAAAGTGCAAAACAGTAATGTTAAACACAAAATGCTTAGCCACTTTTACAAAGCAGATACTGAGTACGGTACACGCTTAACAAAAGCTGTAAAAGGCGACATTAAAGTAGTTAAACAGCTTGCAGCTAAATTGTAAGTAGCTAGTTGAAAACAATAGTTCCAACTAAACAAACGGCTACATAAGCAACCACAACCATGAGGAAGAGAGTAAATCTCTTCCTCTTTTTTAAAGGTCATTTTTATGCGTAACTTATTAATTATATTTACCCTACTATTAAGTTTTGGCAATAGCGCTTATGCTCAATCAACTGCTACTACACAAAATACGAATACTCAAACCTCAAGTGAACAAACACAAGATCAGGTAAAAGAGCAATACCAAAGCTTATTTGCTTATTACTTTGCTGCAGCACGTACTAACGATACCGATGTAATAGAGCAATTTGTAGATGCTGGTATTCCTATCGACAGCTACAACAATAAAGGCTACACCGCGTTAATGATTGCTACTTACCATGGTAATAAAAAGTCGGTTAACACACTTTTACACTTAGGTGCTAATGCCTGTTTAGAAGATAACCGAGGTAACACAGCGCTTATGGCTGCTATTTTTAGAGGTGAATTTAGTATAGCTAAAACACTTGTATCACTTGATTGCGATAACGCGCATCAAAACAAAGCAGGTCAAACAGCCGAGCAATTTGCACAAACCTTTGGTCAACAAAAAGTTATTGAATTATTAGCACAGGTAAATAATGCAAAATAAACTGCACGCAACAAAAAGCCCTAAAATAATAGGGCTACTTTATTTATTAAAATTTACTGCTTAATTTTAATAGTCTGTCTTACTACTTAATTAATACATGTTAAAAACGATACGTTACTGAAGCACCTAACGTTTGAGGATTCACTACCGCAACATAACCCGTTGGGTAACGACCACTTGCAGGCTCAACTGACGTAAATGCTTCTTCATCTAATGCATTATTAATAAAAGCACTCACCAACCAATGATCGCTGTTATAGCTTATTGTTGCACGCGTAATTGTATAACCTCCGGCAACACGCTCTTCTGTATTAGTTAAATCGCCATAGTAATCGTCTACATAATTAGCGCTCACATTTAACTTTAAGCTATCAGTAAACCAATGCGATAAACCTAAACTTGCAGTTAGCTCTGGTGCTGAGTTTAATTCGTTACCCACTGCATCTGAATAAGTCGCTGATTCATCTATTTTAGTTTTTAATAAACCTAGCCCTGCATGTAACTGCCATTGCTCACCTAGCATGCTATATGCTTCAAGTTCTAAGCCATAGCTATGCGCATCGTCAATATTAGTGATTTTTCGACTTGAGCTTAAGGCTTGATAACCATTAAAGTTATTGTAAAAAATATTAGCACTAATATTTAAATCACCATTATTTAGTACGCTACGCGAGCCTACTTCATAGGTATTTACTGATTCTTGCTCGTAGTAATAGTATTCTTGTGCAGCAAAATCTAAGGCACCACCACCAGCGTTATAACCACGACGAGCACTTGCCGATAAGGTAGTGTTATTAGTTACTTTATATTGAACAGCTACCGTAGGTAGTTTTATCGTATTAGAATCATCTAATTGCTCAACTAATCTGCTGCCACCAAAAGCCATATCAAAATTACGAAGTTGTTCTTCACGCTCAACTCGCAGCCCCGCTGTTAACGTAAGCTCATTTGTTAACTCAAAGCTTGTTTCGCCATAAATTGCTTTAGAGTCACTACTATCGTCACCAAAATAATTGGTTGCACCAACGCTTTTAAAGTCTTGTTCACGGTCAAAATAAGCAATACCTACAAAGCCCGAATAAAAATCACTATTTAAGCCAAAGTTTAACTTACTATCAATTGTGATATTTTTTTCATCCATAAAAATATCAGACTCAGCACTGGCAAGTGCCTCATATGCTTCGAAGCCCCAATCATAATCCATATATGCGAGTAATATATCGAACGAAAAGTTATCATTTATTTTATAGTCAATATTTACCTGAGTCGTGTCTGACTGGGTATCCATATCGCGCTGAAATAAAGGCACATAATCAAACGGTTCATCACCTTCAAAGTACTTACGACCTGTATTACCCTCTTCACTGTAGGTAGAGTAAGTTAGCTGTACAGCTAAATCTGTTGTTGGGGTATACAGTAATTTTGCACGCGTACTACTGGTATTAAGCTTATTTAAGTTTTTATCTGTTGGATTGGTTTCATGTATCGTTGGGTTGCTAAAGGTTTCACCATTTACATATTGAGTAGATAAACGAAATGCTAGTACATCCTCAATTAAAGCCCCTGAAACAACCGCGGCTGTATCAAGATAACTATCTTGATTTCTATACCCAACGCGTACAGCACCTTCAAAATCTTGTGTTGGTGCTTTGGTTGTCATATAAACTGCACCACCAATGCTATTACGACCATTGCTAGTTGACTGCGGTCCACGGTATACCGCTATTTGATCTATATCCCACAAACCTGTATCACCGGTTAAATCAGCTACAAACGGCTGACTTACACCATCAACAAGCGTTGATACTCTTGCTTTAGAGCCACCACTAAATGAGTTAAAACCTGTTGCACCACCATTACCCGACACACCGCGCATGTCTGGCACGGCTCCAGTAAGTACCACTACATTTGCCATTTCTGCCAAAGCTTCTGAAACAGAACCTAGTTGTCCATTTTCTAATAGTGACTTATCTACCACTGCAACCGATGTAATCGTATCTTTGAGTGACCTTTCGATTTTTTCGCCTGTTACAATAATTGTATCTATTGATTCGCGACTTGTTTCATCAGCAAATGCATTGCTTTGAGCCAATAACAAAGAGCTTGTAATCAGTAGTGAAAGTTTATTAGGCTTAAATGAAGCTACCACAGTTATTTCCTTTTATGGATAGTTGTTTTATTTTTCGAAAAAATAGCACAAACACACACTTGTTGCAATTGAGTTTAGTTATCATTTAGAATAGCAACATCATTAATAAGTGTTTTAATTTATGTTGCAACTTACCCTTTCTCTTCTTTTATTTACTGCTACATCCCTGTTTTATCTTAGTAACCGCCACCAACGACTTCTAAGCAAACCCATTAACAAAAGCTGGCGCAAGCTCGCATTTATCCTTTTTGTTATTGCAATACCATTAGCCTTATATGCTTTTTCTAATGCGGCAGCCGTATTTTTTATCATTTTAATGATAATGCTCGCTTTAATAATAATTCCGCTCGTAAGCCTGATTAAACACAAGGAAGTAAAATAATGTCATCTGCACAAAGGCAAAAAGTAAAACCAACTTGGCTTGGCAAAAGTTTGGCTGGTTGTTTTTTAGGGCTAGCGCTAGCGTTTATTCTCGTTGCTTTTTTTGCATGGTACGGAGCGGGAGGCATAGATGCGCCCGACAAAGTGCAATTTAATATGTGGATGATACCCATTTTATGGTTAACTATTTTTAGCTTCACCTACCTGTTTAGTTCAGCAAAAAATGCTTGGCTGACGCTTGGGGGCTTAAATATAACGCTATATAGTTTATTTATAATTTTAAGGAATTGGCTATGAGAGTAAGAGCCGATATTTTGCGTACCTACCAAGGTGTGCATACATGGACAGGAATAATTGCAGGTTTAGTACTTTTTATAGGCTTTTATGCTGGTAGTTTAACCATGTTTAAACACGAATTAGCACAGTGGGCAAAACCCACCAGCGCACCAGTGACTAAACCACACGCTAACAATTACCAAACATTGGTTGACCAAGCAATAGCTAAGTACCCTGAGCAAATGGGTAATGGTTTTTCTCTCGATTTATTAACAGATCAAGCGCCACTATCTTGGTATAGCCAAGGTAAAGGGCGCGGAATGAAACTTGATAACCAATTACAGGCACTCTATCTAAACCAGCAAAATGAGCTTGTAATACAGCAACAAGGTGAGAATAAACTTGCAGATTTAATAGATTACTTGCATCGAACCGCAGGGTTTGCAGGCAAAATTGGGCACGACCAATCAGGCGTATATATACTCGGTATAGCATCTGCGCTGTACTTTTTAGCATTGGTGTCTGGCGTAATTATTTTACTACCTACGCTTGTAAAAACCTTTTTTGCGATTCGAAAAGAAAAAGGCGCCAGTCGCTTTTGGCTCGATAGTCATAATTTAGTTGGGATCGCCAGCTTGCCTTTTCATTTAATTATAGCGTTTACTGTGGTGGTATTTGCATTTCATGATCTGGTTTATGATGGTCTATCAGCATTTTATGACGATAAATCCTTTTTTCAACGTCCTGCCCCAGCAGCACATAATTATCATATTGCAAACTTACCAAGCATAAATAAGCAGCTCCTAGCGGCAAAAAACTACGCCCCAGGTTATGAGCCAATTCACATTACATTTAGTCGTTTAAATACAAAAAACCCGACAGCAACATTAAAAATGAGTAATAGCAGCGCTGTCGTTCGCGGACCTGATACCGACTACTTATTCTTACACCCCTATACATTAGAAGTACTTAACTCAAGCTATCCGCAAGGAGATGATGGTGTTTGGGGTAATATAGTAGGAAGTTTCTTTTCACTTCACTTTGGTACTTATGGAGGTGAATGGGGACGTTGGGGGTATTTTGTTATGGGGCTACTTGGCGCATTCTTATTTTACTCTGGTAACTTATTATGGCTAGACAAGCGCTTTAAACAAGATGCCAACAAACGAAGTACACGATTTATGGCAAATTTAACAATTGGTGTTTGCTTAGGGTCAATGATTGCAGTGGTTGCCACTTTATTACAAGCTAAATGGACTAACCAATATATGGGTAACGCAAATTACAGCTATCTCTATAGTTACTATTTGGTATTTTTTGCCTTTGTTGCTTATACCTTTTTTAAAGGAACTCACCACGCTAGCTATTGGGGCCTAATCGGCATTGCATTTTTATCTGCTGGAATGGGGGTTTCAACACTTATACAGGCTTTATTAGCTGATGATTTTTTAAAATATTATCAAAGCGGTTTTGTTGATATTAGCGCTGCAGTATTTGCATTAATATTTTATTATTGTGCAAAAAAAGTTAGAAATAAATCAGTAAGCTATGCAGTTATACCGGCAAAATTATAAAGAAAAACTTAATGAGGCGTATTGCACGCCTCATTAAAAGTATAAATTTAGATTTAAAATATAAACTATTAAATATCAGCACCTTAAAAGAGTTAACTAAAATAGATTAGTTTACTGTGCGTTTAGGCTTTTCTCGCGTTACAAAGTAGCAAATTAGCGAGCCCACTGTTACCAGTACTACCCCTTGCCAAAACGAAGCGCTCAGTGAAATAGATAAATACAACGCCGAAATAATAGTTGAGAACACCGGTGTAAAGTACGAAAGCGTTCCCAAAAGAATTAAGTTACCGCCAATAATAGCTTGATTCCACAGCGCATAACCGCTCCCCACTACTACACCGGCTAATAATAATGTCATGCTTGAGCTGAGCGAAAACGTTAATGGCGCCTCATTACTAAAACCATATTGCCCCCACAAACTCATTGCTGTAACAGTAAAAAACAACGTAATCGCATTTTTACCATTACTTAACTTTTGCATTACTACGCAATAAACAGCCCATATAAACGCCGCTGCTAATGCCATTAAATAAGTAGCTGGATTATCAGCAAAGTTAGTCGTTAGTGTATCCAACGACATTTCTTGATCGCCGGTAATACACCAAGCAACCCCTAAAAAGGCAACAAACATACTCGGATAAACCCATAGACTTACTTTTTTGCGCCCTACCATAATGGTTAATAAAATAGTGAGAGTGGGCCATAAATAGTTTATTACCGCCATTTCCATGGCCTGATGCCTATTATTAGCCATACCAATAGAGAGCGCCAAGCACACCTCATAAAATACAAATAATAAAGTACCTATTACTAAATAGCGTTTAGAAAACCCTTTTAACTTAGGTAGCCCCATAACAAGTATTAAAAACACAGCACTTACTGTGTACATAGCTGCTGCGCCACCAATAGGACTAAACAACTCAGACACATCCCTAAGTAACGCAACTAAGCAGCTCCATAGTAATATTGCAGCTACGCCATAAAGCGTGTATTTATTTTTGCTTAAAAAACCCATATCAAACCTAAAGTACTACTTATAAATTTGCAGCTAAACTAACAGCAATTATTTAATTAAACAATTAAAGTTAATAGCTTAACTCTCACATTTCTTTTAATAATCACCCTTTTTAGTAATTGACCTTTTGGTCAGTAAAGCTACAATCAATCAATACGTTAAACACGCAAACTCTATAATGACCACACAAATAAAGCCAAATAAAAAAGAAGTTACACGCGAGAAAAACCAAAAATTAATTTTAGATGCCGCCGAGCAATTGTTTTCGCAATTAGGTTACGACGGAGCAAGTATGAGCATGGTTGCTAAAGAAGCGCAGGTGCCAAAAGCTAATATTTTGTATTACTTTAAAAGTAAAGATGGTCTGTACGAGTCTGTGATCGACCGCATAATAGCTAATTGGAACTTGGGCCTCGATAACGTCACAATTAACGACGATCCAGCTACCGTGCTTTATAACTATATTAAAAGCAAAGTAATACTCGCCGTAAATCAGCCAATGCAATCTCGCTTATTTGCCAGTGAAATACTGCGCGGTGCACCTTATTTACAAAACTACTTTAGAACCAATACCCGCCCTTGGGTTAAACAAAAGGTTGATGTACTTCAAGCATGGATGGACGCAGATAAAATGGATAAAGTTGATCCCTACCATTTGCTCTTTACTATTTGGTCTACCACCCAATATTACGCCGACTTTCAGGCTGAGGTTTTACTCGTAATGAACAAATTAGAGTACGACGAAACCGATGTGGCACAGATTACGCAATCAATTGCCCACATAATTTTAAAAGGTATTGGTCTTAAAATACCTGAGCAAAGTGAGACTTAACCCATGACATCCTTTACTACACCCGATTTATTTGACGATCATCGCGATAACGTACAAGTAGCAGACAGCGGCCTTTACCACTTTGGTAAAAAAACCACATTTTATGGCAAAGTAGTTACCGTTACCTGCCCAGAAGACAACTCTTTTGCCGCCGATATATTGCATGAAAATGGTGAAGGTAAAGTATTAGTTATAAACGGGTTTGCGAGCAAACGCTTTGCGTTTATAGGCGATATTATGGCTGAGCGTGCCTTAAGTAATGGCTGGGAAGGCGTAATAATAAATGGCTGTTGCCGAGATATAGAAATACTCGCCACGATGAACTTACCTGTAATGGCGCTAGGCTCTACACCGCGTAGTACCTTAAAGCGCGGCTTTGGTGATAAAAACCAAGTTATTACCATGCTTAGCACCACCATAGAACCTAACGATTGGGTTTACGCCGATATTAACGGTTTAATCATCAGTAAAACGGCCCTTATTTAGCACTCAAAACCATATAAATAAAGACCAACTTGGTGCACCTTCGCACCAAGTTGGTTTGTTTTAACTCATTTTGATGCCACTATTTTTACAGTCAACATTTACAAACCTCGTACAACCCACACAAACCTGACCAATTGGACAGGATTTTAATTTATGGCATTCCTCTTGCTTAGTCTAAACACGATAAAATCAAAACTACCGATTAAAAAGCGGAGTTATACCAATTGCATTAAATTAGTGATCTATTATAACGCGAAGAAAATAGCGTAATAACAAGGAAAAAATTATGACATATAGTTGTTCTCTATGAATAATTTTTAACGAAGTAAGTGCGCTATTTAATCCGATAGAATGATCATGTTTTTAATAAAATTGGTATTCATAATAATAACCAGCCCGCTTTTTAATCACTCTTAACTTAATAAGTAAGTACTTGGTCAGTTTTATAATAATGAGCTGCAAATGAGTGATAAAAAAAACAACAAAGGTATATTTTGCAATCACGGTCCTACCCTGTGGCAAACAAACCACTCTGGTCTACTTGCAAACAATCGCTTAGCCGTAAAAGATGTATTTGCAGTAAAGGGCGAGCGAAACAGCGCTGGCAATCCACATTGGTTTAAAACAGCTAAACCGGCTCAAAATACGGCAAGCTCGGTTAATAAGCTCATGACCGCTGGTTGTAACTTTATAGGCTTTACCCACACAGACGAACTGGCTTATAGCTTAGAGGGTAATAATATACATTATGGCGCTGCGCAAAATCCTAAATTAAAAGGGCATGCTTGCGGTGGTTCGAGTATGGGTTCGGCAGCAGCCGTGGCTGCTAACTTAGCCGATATTGGCTTAGGTACCGACACTGGCGGCTCAATTAGAATACCCGCCAGCTATTGTGGTTTATATGGCATAAGGCCAAGCCATAACGTGATTGAAAAAGACGGCCTAATACCGTTGGCTCCCCCTTTCGATACCATAGGTTGGCTTACCCAAAGCGCCGAGCTATTAAGCAGCGTTGGCGATGTATTATTACCACAACAACCTATTAATAAAGTAAATACTCTGGTTATGTGCGAAGCACTCTTTGAACTCGTTGACCCCTCTTTACAAGCCCCACTGGGTAAGCTTTTAGAAAAAACCAAACCTTATTTTAATCATCATATCGATTTTAAGCTCCCCAAAAGCAGCCTGCTAAGTGAGCTTGCCGATACCTTTAGAATATTACAAGGTCGTGCGATTGCTAAAACGCACCGAGACTGGCTTGAACTCCCAGATCAGCTTTCTCATTTTGCGCCAGCTATTGCAGATCGCTTTAAAATGGCACAGGCTTTAACCGAGCAAGAAGAACAAGAAGCATTAAAAGTGCAGCATGAGTGGCAAGCAATCGTGGCTAATAATTTAGATAAGCACAGCTGCTTATTTTTACCTACCACCCGCACAACCGCACCAAAACTAGGCGCCGACACAAGCGCCTTACGCATGCAAATTATTACGCTTTCGGCAATTGCAGGGCTGAGTGGCTCAGCGCAAGTGCATTTACCGTTGGCTGATTTAGCAAATGATCACCCGTATGGTTTTTCACTAATGATGAGCCACGGCAACGATAAAAGCCTACTTGCTTGCGTTAAGCACCTAGCGGCACACTTTAAACAGGACACATCGGCATGACCACACACAACATTGCATTTACCGCGTCTCATTTTTCGGCCACTGAGGCGGGTATAAATATACTAAAACAAGGCGGTACAGCCACCGAGGCTATGGTAGCGGCGGCGGCAGCTATTAGTGTTGTATATCCGCATATGAACTCAATTGGTGGCGACAGCTTTTGGCTTATCGATAACCCAAACCAAAAAACGCCCACCGCTATTGACGCCTGCGGTCGCGCAGCAACTAATACAACGGCGTATAACCCGCTCACGCAAATACCAGAGCGCGGCGGATTAAGCGCACTGACCCAAGCGGGTACAATACGCGGTTGGCAAAAAGCGCTTGAGCTTGATGAGCACGCAGCACTGCCACTTTCAAAAATTTTAGCGCCTGCCATTGCGCTTGCTCGCGAGGGCTTTACCGTTACAAAAAGCCTACAAGCAGGCTGCGAAAAATTAGCGGCGGTTGAAAATACCAATGACGCGTTTAAAAACCTTTACATACCCAATGGTAAGCCCTTGCAAGCGGGTCAGCATTTTAAAAACCCTAAACTTGCAGCAACATTTGAGCACTTAGCAAAACAAGGTTTAAACGCATTTTATGAAGGTGCACTTGCCAACTCATTTGCCGCTGATTTAGCCAAGGCAGGCAGCTCGATTACCACAGATGATATTGCAAGTACCCAAGCCGAAGTAGTTACCCCGCTAAATGCAAACCTAAGTGGTATTGACTGCTACAACTTACCCGCGCCAACACAGGGCGTGCATTCGCTGCAAATAATTGGTGCCGTAAATAAGTTAAAGCATTTAGCTAAAACCGATGCCGACTGGACGCACTTAATTGTAGAGGCAACCAAACAAAGCTTTACCCATCGCCCTACCCTTTGGGCCGACCCTGAAGTATTAGGGGATGATTATAAAAACGCACTAACCGATGATCGCTTAAGCGAACTTGCCAACAATATTGATATGAGCAAAGCACAACAATGGTCATTTAACACAGAGCCTGGCGATACCGTATGGATGGCAGCAAGAGACAAAAACGGGCAATTAGTAAGCTTTATTCAAAGTATTTATTGGGAATTTGGCAGCGGCATATTAATGAGCGAAGGCGGCTTTGTGTGGAACAACCGAGGTTTAAGCTTTAGTTTAAACAATAAAGATGTCAATAACCTTGCCCCAAATAAAAAGCCTGCGCATACACTTAACCCTGCAATGGCAAAATTTAACGATGGTCGTCGCCTTGCCTACGGAACAATGGGCGGTGAAGGCCAACCACAAACCCAAGCCGCTGTTTTTGCAGGTTATGCATGGCGAAATAAGTCAATAAACCAAGCAATTAGCGATCCTCGGTGGTTACTTGGAAGAACATGGGGCGATACAAGTACAAATTTAAAAATTGAAAAAAGTTTAGCGTCTCATATAGAACATGAATTAAATCAACGTGACCACGATTGGGTAAGCGTTGATAATAATAACGAAATGATGGGGCACGCTGGGGCTATTTTAGATACACCTACAAGCCTTGAAGCTGCAACAGATCCTCGTTCAAATGGACGTGCAACAGTAACTACAGCAGGAACACAATGTCAGAAATAATTAACCAATGGCCAATAGTAGTGGCCTTAATAGCAACCGGTATTTTTGCTGGTATTTTAGCAGGACTATTTGGCGTAGGCGGCGGTATTGTTATCGTGCCTGTACTGTACTTCCTGCTACAAGGTTTTGGCGTAAGCCCAGAATCGGCAATGATGATAGCAACCGCCACATCACTTGCCACTATAGTACCTACCTCGCTTTCATCTATTCGCTCGCACCATAGCAAAGGCAATATTGACCTTGCCCTAATAAAATATTGGGCACCGTTTATATTAGTTATGGCGGTAGTCGGTAGTATTATTGCTCATTCCGTTCGCGGTAACGCATTAGTGCTCATGTTTGCCTGCATTGCCATTTTGGTAAGCCTTAATATGTTATTTAGAGCCGGCGCACCCGCGCTTGTAAAACAACTGCCAGGTAAATTTGGTCAAGGCGTTATGGCAAGTATTGTAGGTGGTTTGTCGGTAATGATTGGCATAGGCGGCGGTACTATTGGCGTACCTATGCTAAACGCATTTAATGTACGCGCCCATGTTGCAGTAGGTACTGCGGCCGTTTTTGGTTTATTGATTGCGCTACCAGGTGTTATTACCTTATTAAGTATTGGCACAACGCCAATCGATGCTCCCCTAGGTACGTGGGGGTTAGTTAACCTCCCGGCCTTTTTTCTTATTATTCCGCTAACTATTTTATTTGCGCCTATTGGCGTAAAAATTGGTAGTAAGCTGGATCAAAAACAACTAAAACGCGCTTTTGCCGTTGTTTTAATGATAACCGGTATACGCATGCTTATTCAGACTCTGGGAGCCTAAACATGTTTAATAACACGCAAGTTCAAACCTTAAACCCACCACAGCGTTTATTAATGGGACCAGGTCCTATTAATGCAGATCCCCGTGTTTTACGTGCTATGTCGGCGCAGCTTATAGGTCAGTACGACCCTGTAATGACCGGCTTTATGAACGAAACCATGGCGCGCTATCGCGAAATTTTTAAAACTAAAAACGAATGGACCATGCTAATAGATGGCACATCGCGCGCGGGTATTGAAGCCGTATTATGCTCAATTTTACGCCCAGGCGATAAAGTACTAGTGCCAATTATGGGGCGCTTTGGCCACCTACTTGCTGAAATAGCAGAACGCGTTGGCGCAAAGGTGCACACAATAGAAGTACCGTGGGGCGAAGTGTTTACGCCAGAACAAATCGAAAAAGCCATTGTTGATGTAAAACCCCATGTGCTTGCTATGGTACAAGGCGATACATCCACCACCATGAACCAACCTCTTGAGCATATTGGCGGTATTTGCCAAAAGCACGATATACTATTTTATTGCGATGCCACCGCATCTATTGTGGGTAACGAACTTCCTGCCGATGAGTGGAAACTCGATGCACTTTCTGTTGGTCTACAAAAGTGTTTAGGCGGTCCTTCTGGGTCAGCGCCATTAACACTAAGCGACAAATGCGCCGAGTGGATCCAAAAACGTAAAAAGGTAGAAGCTGGTATTCGCACAGCCGATCATATCGACGGCACAGAGCCCTTTGTGCGCTCTAACTATTTTGATTTAGGTATGATCATGAATTACTGGGGAGAGGAGCGCCTAAATCATCATACCGAAGCCACCAGCATGCTGTATTGCGCCTCAGAATGCGCCCGCATAGTAATTGAAGAAGGCGTAGATAACTGCGTAGCGCGCCACAAATTACATGGCGATGCCATGCTAACGGGCATTCAAGCACTGGGCTTAAATGTATTTGGCGATTTAACGCATAAAATGAACAACGTACTGGGTGTTTATATACCCGAGGGCATTAATGCCGATCACGTACGCGGACAAATGCTAACCGATTTTGGTATTGAAATAGGCACCTCGTTTGGACCGCTGCATGGCAAAATTTGGCGTATTGGCACTATGGGGTACAACGCCCGAAAAGACGCCGTACTACAAACACTTGCCAGCCTAGACGCTTGCTTGCATGCCAACGGTTACAAAGGTCCTAAAGGCGAAGCCGCCATTGCAGCCCTTACTCACTATAAATAAAATAGAGAATTAGCATGACGATTGAAACCCCACAATACAGCCCTTTATTAAATAAAGAGCGCGGCGATACTCACGCAACACGCGCCTTATCACGCTGTAAAACGCTCAGTAGCCTATCGCAAATGCAAGGCGGCATTCACCGCGTGTACTTATCAAAAGAGCACAAAGATTGTAACGCCGTTACTGCATCGTGGATGGTTGAGGCAGGCATGCAATCGTGGCAAGACGAAGTGGGCAACCTTTGGGGGCGACTAAAATCATCAAACCCACATGCTAAACGTTTAATTATAGGATCACACCTCGACACAGTTCCAAATGCAGGTGCGTTTGATGGTATTTTAGGTGTACTACTAGGGATAGAAATTGCAGCACTTGCAAATAAGCTTAAGCTCGACCTGCCCTTTCATTTAGATGTAGTGGGCTTTTGCGATGAAGAAGGCACCCGCTTTGCCACAACTTTAATTGGCTCAAAAGCCCTCGCTAACGAATTTGACCCACAGTGGCTAAACATTGAAGACACAAACGGCATAACTATGCGCCAAGCCATGCTCGACTTTGGCTTAAATCCCAACGACTACGCAAAAACCGCACTAAATAAAAGCGAATTACTAGCTTACTGGGAAACTCATATAGAGCAAGGTCCGGTGCTCGAATCGGTTAATCAGGCGTTAGGCGTTGTAACGGCCATTGCAGGGGCAAAACGCGCCATGATCACCCTAACAGGCCAAAGCGGTCATGCAGGCACTACGCCTATGAATTTACGTCAGGATTCGTTAGCAGGCTGCGCCGAATTAGTAACCGAAATTGAAAAACTAGCAAACAATGCTAAAAATGGCGAAGTTGCAACCGTGGGGCAAATACAATCTCGCCCCGGTGCAACAAACGTGATTGCAGGTAAAACAACCATAAGCCTAGACGCACGTGCACAAAGCGACATCGATCTCGCTAATTTACTAAGCGCCATACAAAGCAGCGCTCAATCTATAGCAAGCAAACGCAATTTAACACTCGATTGGCAATGGACGCATGCCGCTGATGCCGTTGCGTGCGACACCACTATTCAACATTTATTCACCAATGCATGCAAACTCAATAACCAAGCATCGCCTTCACTTGCCTCAGGCGCTGGGCACGATGCAATGGCAATCGCTCCTATTTGCCCCGTTGGCATGTTATTTATACGCAGCCCAGGCGGTATAAGCCATCACCCAGCAGAAGCGGTTATAGACCGCGATGTAACAAAGGCACTCAGTGTAATGTACAGCGCGCTCGTACTTTATGTAAAAGGGTTTGAGTAATTTTAAGCAAGGGAATAGCTATAAACTTTATTGATGAGGTACTTGGTTGTATGTATTTAAAATAAAGGCACTTATTTTAAATACATACATAAACAATTATATCGCTAAGCGAGCAGCTAGGCTTCTCAAAGGGTCAGCTAACATTACTAGCGCTAAACAAAACATGATTAAAAACCCGCTTTGTTTTTTCCTGTTAGGGTGTTTTTTTACCATTAAGTAAAGCGATATAATTACTGATATAAAAATTACAAACATGAACCAAAAGCCTAAAAACAGCTCAATCACATCTGCAATACCATAAGGCTCATTGGGCTCTAAATACATAGAGTTATAAAAGCAATAACGAAATAATGGCATTAATATAAACGATATAAGATTAAGCCATACTAAAATTTTAATGATTCGCATCCTGCTAACTTCTCCCTATGTAGTAATCAACTAATTACCTTGAGTACAATCAAAAATACAAGACGTAAATACAAGTGATAGGTAAATCACAAAAAATACTTTTTTATACAAAGTCATCGCTAGCTCACTATCATCATTCATTTTTAATAAACTTTAAATTAAACATAAGAGATTTTTTCAAAATAAATCATTACTACAAGCTAAATTAAGTTTGCTAGTGTGCTGATAAACGAAGCAGTCAACCGTATATGCGCATTCTTAAACAGCTTACGTTACGTTTATTGTGCGGTTCTTTGTTCAGCTAAACTTAAACGTTTATGTGAGCTGTAAACATACTGCTTTGCGTTATTTATAATTAAATATGCATCTATTTCTACAGAAATTAACGTTGAAACTGGATAGATTTCTAAAATGCCAATATCGCCAATACTGGCAGATAAAAGCGCTATTTTACGATTTGCAAAAAAACTGGCGTTTTGATCACGAATATCACCATTAACATACAGCTTTATCCCTCTAATCCATGAGTTAACAACGTTAATATCGTGCCCTTTAACTTTGAACTGAAACTCTTTTCTCATATTAAAACTCCATTTATTGAAAACATATAACACTTTGCCAAGCACTAATGAATGGCTATAATTGCGAGTAACAAGCTAAAATCAGCGAGTAAATAATCAGCTACTTAGCCATTACGTTTTTTGCTAGCCCCTTGCCAAAGATAGAGTCTGTTTAAATACATTAAAACTAAAACAAAAGGTATAGGAAGAATTAGCAAGACAGAAATTAAAACATTAGGAGTGTCTGGTGAATTAACTAATGTAAAAACAATAGAAGACAACCCAAAAAACAAGCCCCATTTTAACCATAAAGGTTTCATTGTTTTTGCACTCTTCTCAAGGGAATTATTTAATAACTGAGCCGCTGAAAAAAAACCAAGCCCTCCTGTAACAACACTAAAAACAATACCAAAAAATCGAGTGTAGTCACCTATAAACAGCAATATTATACTAGGGGCTGTTGATCTTTGTAGTATATATATTAATCAGCCCACATTGGTAGCCACATCATAGTAAATGCTAAAGCG